>JBKPNA010000250.1:0-7662 GCA_046765695.1 Actinomycetota bacterium
GAGGAAATCGGCAGCTGGCTTGGTTGGTGAGTTTATCTGGCTCAAATCAGGGGGAGGGTCAGGAGCACGAGGCAATCGAACCGGCGGACGCGGCAGGGTTCAAATCAGGGGGAGGATCCGCGCGCAGGACGCCAGCGGCTCACACAGTGGGGGGAGCAGCTTGGGGGAGCGACTCTCGGGGCGGTGAGCCCAGGGGATGGGGAGAAGGGTCAGATCCGGAGGATGGGCGCCTCCAGGTCTGACCTTTCCCATTTCCGCGCTGCTGCACAGCAAATCTGAGCGGTCGGGAACGATACCAGCGACGAAGCAGGGTCCGGCTTGGCGTCAGCCAGGTCAGCAGTTCGGGGCCGGGCCGGGTCGCACATAGATCCGGCGCACGGTGTGTAGCGGGGCGTAGTCTCCACGATCGAATGTCGACACCGACTCGTATGGTCACGACCTGTCCAGAATCGCAAGGTTATGGCAGGCTACGATCCGGTCAGCGGCTTCGGGGGCGCCATTATCGGGATGTTGTACCCCAGGAGACGCGATGAGCCATCACCCATGCTCGCTGTTCGGCCGGACCATGAGGGCGGTGGGCGCGGCCGCGGCTGGTCTGGTGCTGAGCGTGGTAGCCAGCCCGTTCGCGGCGGCCGATGACCCGGTTGGCTCCCCGACGCCGTCACAGACGGCGACAGTTGCAGCATCGCCCACTCCGACCGCGTCGCCCGATCCCTCGGTCACACCGACCGGTTCGGAATCCCCATCCCCTTCGCCCGTCGCGACCACACCCGACGTGACGGCCAGTCCAACTCCAGAAGCGTCGGTAGCGCCGGGTCCGGCGGAGCAACAGTCGCCGAGCCCCGCGGGGCGACAGTCGACGAGCCGGAGAGTTGGCAACGCGCAGGTCACTGCCGTGACCACAACAACATCGGGATTCTTGCGAGACGCGACAACCGGAGCTCCAATCCGCAACAGCTGCCTCGCGTGGCGCTCCACCTCGGTAACCGCGACGGCCACTAACGCGACCATCAACGTCAACGAGCAGGGCCGGTGGTCATTCGACTCAAACGACCCAGGTCCGTTCTACATCTCCTTCTACGTCACCGACAACGGAGACTGCTCCCACCCAGTCCTCACCGGCCCTGACAACTACCGCGCCTCGTGGTACCAAGGTCAACCGTTCACCGGAACTGACCCCGACACCGCCCTTCCCCCACCGGCGGCCGACCAAGTCACTGCCGGCAGCAACATCACGGCCTGCCTCGGCAAACAGAATGCTTTGCCGACGGAGTGCGCGACGCCGGATGCGACCGTCTCCGGGCGGGTGGTGGGCTTTGGGCCCGTGCCGATCTTCCAGGCCTGCATTGTGGCCCTCGGACCCGATGGCAATGTGTCCAACGTCGCGGTCAGTGACGCCAACGGCCGTTGGACCTTGACCGGGCTACCGATCAACTACAACTTCGTGATCGCGGTCCTCCCGCCAATCCAGACCAGCCGCGGTCCGTGCCAACTAGACGGTCCCCCACCCGCGCCGCCACCCGGGGCATTGCAGCCTGAGTTCTACGACGACACCTGGGCTGACCTCTCCGATCAAAATCTCCTCCAGAATCCCTTCGGGTGGGCCACCGACCCGAACTCCCCCCACCCAGCCGTCACCCTCCGCAACAGCCGCACCGGCATCGATGTCTGCCTCACCACCGAAACCGGTAGGAACACCGAACGCGGCTCCTGTGATCCAGGCACCCCGACGCCGACTCCAACGCCGACTGCGACCGTGACACCCTCGGTCACCGGCACGCCATCAACCCAGCCCGTGCTCGCCGCCACCGGCGGCCCCTCGCGGCTCACAGTGGCGCTCGGAGCTGCCCTGCTGTTAGGTGCCGTGGGCCTCCTGACCCAATGCCGCTCAATCAGCCGGCGCTCAAGGTCCACCTCTGAACTATGAGCCGAGAAATCCGGCCTGCGGTGTTCAAGTCGAGGATGACCGCTCAGTCTGGCGATGCTCCATTGACCATGATCAATTGCGACCGACACAAAGGTGTCATCGCCCGGAACGCTATGACAGGGGAAATGCTGGCCCACCCCGAGCCGACGGCGGGTAGACCGACCCGGCGACGAGCCGCTGCGCAAGCGGCCGCCCGGTGAGATGGCCGGATGCCGGAGCCGACGGGCGACGCCCGCGGGGATGCCGCCCCTGCACCGTGGGACGGGCGACCTGGTTCAGGCAGGCGCGGCCGCCGACACCTCCGCGTAGACGTCCAGCACCCTTTCGACGATCCTCGGCCACGAGTAGGCTTCCGCGTCTTTGAGGGCATGATGGCTCAAGGTCTCGCGGAGTTCCCGGTTCCCCGCCAGCAGCTGGAGCGCCGCGACGTACTCCTCGGGCTCCGGTTCCACCAGGAGTCCGTTGTGCATGTGCCGGACCACATTCCGGACGCCGTCGATGTTCGGTGCCACCACCACCAGACCGGCTTGCATCGCCTCCACCAGGACGATGCCGAAGGACTCACGTGACGAGGTCAGCAGGAAGACATCGGCTCGCGCATACTCCCGCGCCAGTGCATCCCCGGTGACTTTGCCCTTCAGCTCGACGACGTCCCGCAGGTTGCTCTGCTCGATGCGCGCCACCAGGTCCTCGCGCTGGTCCCCCTCGCCAACCACGGTGAGCTTGACCCGCATCCCGGACCGGGTCGCGAGCGCGATGGCGTCGACGAGCAGCGGAAGGTTCTTTTGCTTGGAGAGGCGTCCGACGAACAGCAGCTGGACCGGGTCGCCAAGAGCGTGCCGCGTCATGACCGGTGTGACGCTGGGCCCGTTGGGCAGGATGCGGATCTTTCCGGGGTCGACCTCGTGCAGGTCGTGCACCTTCTTCGAATAGTCGACGGTGGGTACCAAGACGATCGATGCCCGGTGAAGAACGCAACGCAGGAACAGCTTCTTGTAAAGCGGGAGAAGAAATCCTGCGCGACCGGACTTATCGACGTCAAGGTGCAGATGGGCGACATACGGGATTTTCCGGATCAAGCTGGCAAGCGCCACCATCTCGGGAATATACGCATGGGCGACATGGACGTGCACGACGGCGTTTCTGGGCAGGCGCAGCAGGTGGAGCAAGAGGGTCGGGGCCACTGGGGTGTGGGCTACTTCCCAGGCACGCAGGTAATGGACGCGAGGAGACTCCGAGGACGGCGGAGGAGCGCCTCCGTCGGTACAGGTGATCACATCGACCTCGAGTCCCGTGCCCGCCAGGCCTTCGGCCAGCTCCTTGGCGGCCACCTCCATGCCACCGAGGCGGGGCGGGTAGTACGGGACGACATGAACGACGGGCGACCTGATGTCAGCCAAAGGGGTTCTGCCTCTCACGCTCCGAGGCGAGGTGCGCCCACGCACCGCACCCACCCCCGAGGGGTGTTGACCATACCATTCTCGGCGCGCAGCCGAGGAAACGGCGAACCACGCCGGGAAGAGCCGGACAGCGGCCGGTGCCTTCGTTGACAGGCGCTGACCGTCTGCTAGCCTGAGGCCGTTACCGCAGAGGCTTTGAGTCAAGAGCGCGGTTTCTTCCTGGGGTCTTTTTCCGGGCCCACCAATGGATCCGCGCCATGACCGAGTTGGTCTGATCCGCAGCGCGGCTGGTTCGCTGGACCACAGGTGCCGGCTCCTCCCTTCCCGGCGATGGGTCGCTTGGCGGCTGGAGGCTCAACCACCTCCTCGGGCGCTCGCCCGTCCGCAGGGTCAGCGCCCCGGCCCGGCCCACCCGACGTCGGCCGGCTGACCGCTGGTGATCCTCCAACGAGGGGAACCTGACATCCGGATCTTGGAGCCTCCTCACCCAGAGAGGGGAGATGGTGCTCGCCGCTCGAGGTCGGGGCTTCCGTGGCGTGGTGGGGCGGCCTGCGGTTGCTGGTGCTGTGCTGCCTCATCCTCCTGGTCGCCGTCGGCGGTCCCGGTCCCCTCAGGCCGGCACCCCGTCCACCGTAAACCGGTACCGAGTCGGGATCTCCTACGGAGACACACTGGTCCGGGCCTCGGACTCGGCACTGGCGGCGACATTGGACGCGGTCGCCGTCAGCGCGAGTGGATCCGTGCCGACCGCTCTTGGGCCGACATCCAGTGGGAGTTCCCCCAGCAGTTGAGGTGGGCGCTGTTCGATCGGGTGGTGGACGCGGCCCGCCGACCGAGGTCTCTCGGTCCTGCCCGTGCTCGTGTACACGCCACCGTGGGCACGGCTCGATGGCTGCGACTCACTCAGCTGCACACCCGCGGACTCACGTCTGTTCGCCCAGTTCGCCGCTGCCGCCGCGGCCCGTTATGGGCCCAGAGGTGTCCAGACCTGGGAGATCTGGAACGAACCCAACTTCGCTGGGTTCTGAGCCAGCCGGGCAGACCCGCAGGCGTGCAACACGCTGCTGAAACGCACTGCGAGTGCGCTCAAGCGCGCAGATCCCGGGGCAACAGTCGTGCTCGGCGGCCTTGCTGCGGTCAGGACCGACCAGGACAGTCTCTCGCAGACGGACTTCCTAGCCCAGGTGAGCGCCCGCGGCAGGAACCTTGAGTGGACGCCGTCGGCTACCACCCCTACACCTATCCCTATCTGGCCAGCTATCCCGCCCCGTGGGGAACCGCCTGGAACAGGATTGACGCCACGCCGCCGAGCCTCCGCTCGGTGCTGCGGCACTACGCGACGCCCGACCTGCCCATCTGGCTCACCGAGTACGGGGCCCCGACAGGAGGTCCCGGAGCCAGCTCGGACGGCTCTTCGGGCAGCATTACCTTAACGACCACCCAGGTGACCGAGTCGTGGCAGGCCGCCATCGCCGCTGCGCGGTGGCCACCGCGGCCAGCAACCCCCACCTGAGCGCGTTCATCTGGTACACGGACCGCGATGTCATCGACGACCGGTCGAGCAACGAGAACTTCTACGGCATCCAACGCCCCGACGGAACAGCCAAGCCCAGCCTGGCGGCCTTGCGTGACGCCATCGGCCGCACCGGGATCACCCAGCTGCCTCGGTGAGATCCCTCGGCCGTGCGAGCGCCCGGAATAGGCTGACGTACTGGTCCAGCCGCTCGTCCCAGGAGTACCGGTCCTGGGCGGCTCTGCGACCCGAGCTGCCCAGACGGGCGTTCAGGTCCGAATCGAGGAGGAGCCGCTGACAGGCGCGGGACAAGGCCGCGGGGTCCCCGGGCGGGACGAGCAAGCCGTTCACCCCGTCCTCGATCACGTACGGGATTCCTCCGACCCGGGAGCCGACGACCGGCCGGCCACAGGCCATCGCCTCGACGAGGGTCATCCCGAAGGATTCGGACTCCGTCAGTGACGGGAGCACGAGCGCGCAGGCGTGCTGATAGGCCGAGACCAGCTGCTCACCAGCGAGGGGGCCGGTGAACTCGATGCTCTCCTCGAGTCCCAACGACTCCGCCAGCGCCCGCAGCCCTGGAATGGAGTCGCCTGAACCGACGAGCTTCAGCCGAGCACGGGGAACGGCCCGCCTCGTCTCGATGAACGACGTGATCAGGACCTCGACGCCCTTCCAGGAGGACGCAGAGTCCATCCTGCCGACGTAGAGGATCGTGCTGCTCCGGGTCTGATCCTTCGCCTTGGGCCGGAACCGCGCGAGGTCCACGCCAGGAGAGACCGTGACGAAGCCGGGGACCCCGTGAGCCAGTGACGTGGACGAAACCGCGACCACACGCGCGGCCCGGGCGAACGTGCGCGGCAGCACGTGCGCTTCGTACCAGCGCAGCAACGCATCCAACCAACGACCGGCACCGGCGCCCTTGACCATGGATCCCGCGTGGTACGTCAGCACCACCGGCCGCTTCCCGGCGGCGAAGGTGGCGACGTCGGCCAGGAAGGGCACCGGGGAATGGACGTTGAGCACGTCCACCCGCTCACGCTTCAGCACCGTGCGGAGCGTGAACCACCAGAGGGGGTTTACGGGGGTGTTCGACAGCTTCAGCCAGGCCGGCAGGCGGATGACCTTAATACCGTTTCGGTACGTCACACCGGCCTGGTTGCGGTCGGTCCGCACCGTGACCACGACGCACCGAAGGCCGGGAGTGTCTCGCACCTTCTCCGCGATCTTCTCCGCGTACTGCTCGACGCCACCGATCGCCGGCGGGTAGTAGGGGGCCACCACGGCGACCGTCAGCCCGGCGCGAGCCGACGTCAACGCTCGTTCGAAGACCTCAACCGTCCGGTCGGCCTGCCTCGCCCAGGAGAAGCTCGATCTGACCCGACGTCCGGCGGCAGCACCCATCCGGCGCGCCCGCTCCGGGTCCGCCAGCAGGTTCCGCAGCGCCCGGCCCAAATCACCCACATCGCCCGGACGGACCAGCAGCCCGTCCGTCCCGTCGCGAACCAGGGCGGGGATGTCACCCACCCGGGTTGACACTACCGGTCGGCCGCTGGCCATGGCCTCGAGCACAAACGTCGGAAAGCTGTCGTAGTGGGTGGGCAGCACGGCCACGCTCGCGCGGCCGATGGCCTCGGCGAGCTCCTCCCGCCCGAGCTGTCCGAGGAAGCGGACCTTTTCGGCTACGCCGAGTTGCTCCGCCAGCTCCTCATAGCCGGCCCGCGCGTCGCCGTCCCCGGCCACGTCGAGCCGGGTGGCCGGGTGGTCGGCCCTCAGACCGGCCAAGGCGTTCAGCAAGTCGGACAGGCCCTTGTACGCCGTAGCCTTCTCCAGCGAGGCGGCGAAGAGCAGCCGCCCTGGCTCCGGAGCGCCTCTGTCGCGGAACCTCCTCGGGTCGATGCCGGGCCACACGATGCTCGCGCGACCGGACGACAGGGCCGGGTTCGCATCGGCGACATAAGACGAGTTGCAGATCACTTCTGCGGCCCCCGCTGCGGTCACCGACAGGACGTAGCGCTCGTAGCCCTTCAGCAACAGGCGCTGCGCCAGGTTCCGCGCACGCAGCGGACCGGTGTGGTAGGTCAGGACGAAGGGAGTCCCGGAGCTGGCCCGAGCGGCGACGTCGGCGAACAGCGGGACTGGAGCGTGCCCGTTGACCAGGTCGACCCGCTCCTCGCGGATGATGTTCCGGAGCAGTCTGAGCCACCCTAGACCGATCGGTGTGTTCGAGACCCGCCACGGGCTGGGCAGCCGGTAGGTGAGAATGCCGTCCACCTCTGCGCGCGCTTCGCCGCTCATCCGGCTGGCCTCGGTAGTCGCGATCACCACCCGCCAACCGTGTCGGTCGCGAAACATCCGGGCGAGCTCGTGCACGTAGTTCTCGACCCCCCCGAGATGGGGCGCCACGTACGGAGCGGCGAGCAGCACGGTGGGGCGACGCCGCCCAGGTTCCTCGAGCCCGTCGACCGCTCCGTGGGCCGACCTCGCCGCGGCCAGGGGCGGCTCGTCAGCCCATGGTTTCCGCACTTGACCGTGACGACGAGCCCGCATCAGCCCTCAGCCGCCCCGGACGGACCCGCGGCGGCAGGCGAAGGCGAGACCAGGAGAGACCGGAGCAAGAACAGGTAGGCGATCAGGCTGCGCTGCCAGTCGAATCGGTGCACCCGCCGCTTGACGACCCGCGGCACCCAGGCGTTCCGCGCACGCCGGGTCGCGGAGGATCCGCGTTCACGCCTGCGCGAGTGCGTGCGGGTCACCGGGCGGGACCAGGGGCCCGGTTCGTCCGTCGTCGATGACCCAGGGGATGCCGCCCGCTCAGGAAC
>JBKPNA010000251.1:0-3931 GCA_046765695.1 Actinomycetota bacterium
TACGAGCCATGGGCGGGCGAGCTGCGGACCAGGCCGACCGGATCCCTGGTGGCCGACCGAGCGGGCGTCGTCACCGCGTACGCGCTGTTCAACCTGCAGGAGCGCGGCAGCATGTTCGTCGGTCCGGGCACCGAGGTCTACGAGGGCATGGTCGTCGGTGAGAACTCCCGGCCCGACGACATGGACGTGAACCCGACCAAGGAAAAAAAGCTGACCAATGTCCGCTCCTCCACCGGTGAGGAGCTGGAACGCCTGATTCCTGCTCGACTGCTGAGCATGGAACAGGCGTTGGAGTTCTGTCGGAGCGACGAGTGTCTGGAGGTCACGCCCGCCGCCGTACGGATCCGTAAGGTGGTGCTTTCGGCAACGGATCGGGCACGAACCCGGGCCCGGGCCAGGAACGCCTGACCTGCGTTCATAACAGGTTGATCACGGAGCTGTCGCCACGTCCGTGCCGGCCGCCTGATCAGTGAAGATAAATTCCGACGTCGCCTAAAGGCAACCACTGGTCCTTCCCCGCCGTAGCCACGATGTCGATCGTTTGGCCTACCCGGGTGTATCAGGAGAAGGACGGTTGATGCGGAAGATCGCCAGCATGCTGCTCGGCATGGGAGTGGCCACCAGCGTGCTGCTGGGGCTGAGCGCGACCGAGCCGCTGGCTCCCACCGCGGAAGCCGCCAACTACGTCTCCAGCCTGTACACCGCGCCGAAGAAGGGCCAGACCGGGGCCAACATCGTTGCGCTGCAACGCCGGCTGCGCGCGGCGCATGTGCTGACGACCTCCGAGATCACCGGTCAGTTCGACGCTCGTACGGAGAGCGCGGTCAAGCGCTTCCAGCGGCAAGTGGGACTGGAAGCGACGGGCAAGGTCGGCAGGCGTACCTGGAACCTGCTCGTGGCCCAGACCGGCAAGATCAAGATCACGAAGCCGTTCCGGTGGCCGGCCAAGAACAGCGTCGACCTGCCCGCGCGGTGCGAGACCTCCGGTCGGGTGCTCTGCGTCGACAAGTCCAAGCGGAAGCTCTACTACGTCAAGGCTGGCAAGATCATCAAGACGGTGGACGCCCGGTTCGGCTGCGCCGGCATGCGAACTCGCGAAGGCACCTTCAAGGTGTACCGGAAGGACCGCGATCACGTGTCGGGGACCTTCCACAGCCCGATGCCGTTCTCGATGTTCTTCTCCGGCGGGCAGGCCGTGCACTACTCGCAGAACTTCGCCCGGGTCGGCTACAACGGCTGCAGCCATGGCTGCGTCAACATTCGAGCTCGACAGACGCTGAGCTGGATCTTTGACCAGATCCGAGTCGGCGACCGGGTCTACATCTACTGGAGCTGAGGTCGCCGATCCCCATGAGCTTCCGTCCCACCTAGGTTGCCCGCCTCGCCTGTTGCGGGGGGCCTGAACAGGGCCGGGTGAGGCAGCAGGCGCCTAGGTGGGGCGGGGGTCCGCCGATTGAGCCCCGCCCAGCTGGCGGATCTGCACCCTCTCTTTCGATCTGCACCGCCTGCACCGGGTGCCGATCGAAGAAGAGGGTGCAGATCTCCGGTCAGGGAGCGGACGTCTCCGAGCCCTCCGAGGTCTGACCGGTGGGCGTCGACGCGGCCGTTGTGCTGGCGACCTTCTTGGCACGCGTCTTCCGGACGGCTGCCTTGTGCGCGGCCGCCTTCTTCGCGGCGCTCGGATCGGTGGCCTTCTTTGCCGCGGACGGCTTACGGGTGGCACTGCCCTTTGCCGCGCTCCGCGGGACCACCGTCTCGGTCGACGTCCGCCCGCTGACCCGCTGCCGGGCCCTGGTGACGCTCTCCTGCACGTTCTCCATCAACGGGTCGACCCGCTCGCCTGCCTGAACGCGTAGATCCTCGGCAAGCTTCTGGGCCTGCTCCGACAGGTTCCGCGCCCGGACCAGCGTGTCGTCGACGGTATGCCGGCCTCGTACGGCCAGCTCGGAGTACGCCGTGTTGGCCTGGGCCAGCAGCTCGTTGGCCTGGGTCTGCAGGTCTGCGATCCCGGCCCGAGTCGTCCCCGGCAGGTGCTTCATCTGCTCGGACAGGGTGGCGACGAAGTCGCGCAGCTCCTCGGCATTGTGCCTGACCTGCTGCCGCATGGTCGGGCCTCGGTTCTGCAGTTCGTCGATCCGCTTGCGGCCTCGTTCCGAGGCCTCCGCAAGCGCGTCGCGCAGCGCGTCCGCCAGCGCGTCGGTTAGGCCGGCGACCACGTACAACGGGTTGTAGTCCGACCGCAGGGTCGACTTCTTGGACTGGTCGGGACTCGCGTGGCTGGGCATTGCCTTTACTCCTCAACGGTTGACATGGATAGAAAGGATCAGTCGGTGGGTTCGGCGGACTTCTCGTTCTCCTTGACGAAGGAGGTGTAGACGTCGATCAGCACCCGTTTCTGCCGCTCGGTGATCGACCCGTCGGCCAGCACGGCCGTCTCCACGCCGGTGGTGGCGTGCTCCTCCGGATCCAGGATGCCGGCACGGACGTACAGCGTCTCCGCCGAGACCCGCAGCGCCTTGGACAGCTGCAGCCGCACATCGGCCGACGGCCGCCGGAGCCCACGCTCGATCGGGCTCAGATAGGGGTTGGAGATTCCCGCCTGGTCGGCCAGCTGCCGCAGGGTCAGTTGAGCTGACCGGCGCTGGCTGGCGATGAACTCACCGAGCGAGCCGAGCTGCTCTCCCAACCTTGCTGTGCGGATACGGGCCACGTCCACCATTGTGCTTGCAACTGCAAGCAAACGCAAGCTCCCGCTAGCGCAAGCCCGGCAAACCGGTCACAGACGACAACGAATACGGATGATGTGTTGTCGTCTCCGACCGGTTTCTGCAGAGGGATCGCCTACAGGTTCACTACCGCACCAACTCGTGCCGGCGCCGCGTAGTGGCCGACGCCTGGGGAACCGAGGCGGTGATCAGCGTCCCGTCCGGGCGCCGGTCGCCGTTGATCGACGGCACCGGACCGTCAATCCGGGGCCCCTGATCCTCCAGCGGTATGCGGACCGGTTCCTCGTTGGACACGGTGACGCGCTGGCCGCGGACCGAGAACTCGGCCCGGTCACCCTCCACCACGGTGAACATGATCTGCGACGCGGTCAGGTCCACCCGAACCCGGGTACCGCGCAGAGTGATCTGGAAGCTCAGCGCCTCCCAAGACTCGGGCAGCCGGGGGTCGAAGGTCACTACGCCGTTGTAGTCGCGCATGCCGCCGAACCCGTACGCCAGGCAGTTCCATACACCGCCGGTGGAGGCAACATGAATCCCGTCAGTGGTGTTGCCGTGCAGGTCGGCAAGATCGACGAACAAGGCGTTGTGGAAGTAGCGCAGCGCCAGCTCCCGGTAGCCGACCTCCGCCGCGATGATCGACTGCACGACCCCGGACAGGCTGGAGTCACCGGTGGTGATCGGGTCGTAGTACTCGAAGTCCGCGCGCTTCCGCTCGAGGCTGAAGTGGTCGCCCTGCAGGAACAGGGCCAGCACGACGTCGGCCTGCTTGAGCACCTGGAAACGGTAGATCACCAGCGGGTGGTAGTGCAGTAGCAACGGCCGCTTCTCAGGCGGGGTGTTGGCCAGGTCCCACACCTCACGATCGAGGAAGTGGGAGTCCTGCGGGTTGATCCCGGTGACGGGGTCATAGGGAATGAACATCGCCTCCGCGCAGGCCTGCCACTCCTCGATTTCGGCCGGCGTGATCTCGAGCCGCTCGACCACCCTGCGGTAGGCCGTCGGCAGGTTGTCCTTGAGGTGGTTCATCACCTTCGCCGCCTGGTGCAGATTGAACCGGGCCATCACATTGGTGAAGAGGTTGTCGTTCACCACGGTGGTGTACTCGTCGGGTCCGGTCACCCCGTGCACGTGGAAGGTCCGCCCGGCGGCGTGCTCCCGCCAGAATCCGAGGTCGGCCCACATCCGCGCGGTCTCCACCAGGATGT
>JBKPNA010000252.1:0-6508 GCA_046765695.1 Actinomycetota bacterium
TACCGGCTCTCCCTCGGCAAGCAGGCTGTCCCGGCGATTGGCCGCGAAGCTGGCCAGGGCGTCGGCCAGATCGACCACCGACGGCTTGGCTGCGACGACATCCACCCGCAGCCCGTGCTCTTCGCAGGTCCGCGCCGTGGCCGGCCCGATGACCGCGATGACCGTCTGGGGATGCGGCTTGCCCGCGATCCCGACCAGGTTTCGCACCGTGGAGGAGGAGGTGAACACGACGGCGTCGAACTTGCCGGTCTTGATCGCCTCCCGGACGGGCGCCGGCGGCGGAGTTGCCCGCACCGTGCGGTAAGCGGTCACGTCCTCGACCTCCCAGCCGAGCGCCTTGAGCCCCTCGGCCAGAGTCTCGGTCGCGATGTCGGCGCGGGGCAGGAACACCCGGTTGATCGGGTCGAGCACCTCGTCGTACGGCGGGAACTCCGCAGACAGCCCCGCGGCCGATTGCTCGCCGCTGGGCACCAGGTCGGGCTCGATCCCCCACGACTGGAGCGACTGCGCCGTCACCTCGCCCACCGCGGCGACCTTGAGCCCGGAGAAGGCGCGAGCGTCCAGTCCGTACTCCTCGAACTTCTCCCGTACGGCCTTGACCGCGTTCACCGAGGTGAACGCCACCCATTCGTAGCGGCCCTCGACCAGTCCGCGGATGGCCTTGTCCATCTGCAGCGGGCTGCGTGGCGGCTCGACCGAGATGGTCGGCACCTCCTCGCTGTGAGCTCCGTACGTCCGCAGCCGGGCGACCATGGGCGCCGCCTGGTCCTTGGTCCGGGGCACCAGCACTCGCCAGCCGAACAGCGGCTTGGTCTCATACCAGCTCAGCTCGTGGCGTTGTTCGGCTGCCGCTCCCATGATCACGTGCACCGGATCGGCGGCCGGCGCACGAACCGACTTGACGGCGGCCACCATGCCGTCCAGCGTGGTGGGCAGGGTGATCTGCTCAGTGCTGCCGCCGTGCAGCGTGACGATGACATGATCATCGCCAGGGCGCCCCGCGGTCGTCGCCGCCTCGACCAGGCTGGGGATCAGAGAGACCTTCGTGCTGACCACGACCGTGGCCGCCGAGCCCCAGTCGAGGTTGTTGGCCTTGCTGAACTTGCCGTCGGTGAGTGACGCGAACTGCACCCCACCGGCATGGATCAGATCGATGCCGGCGTACTCGGGCACCGCGGTCAGGCTGGACACCCCAGGCACGACCTCGAAGTCGATGCCCCCGCGTACGCAAGCGGCAGCCTCATCGGCCACGGCGTTGTCCCAGAACGGGTCCCCGGTCACCAGTCGCACGACCCGCGCTCCGGCCGCGGCGTGCTTGAGCACGATCCGCGCGCGAGCGGACGGGGTCAGCGGCCGGTGACCATCCACCGCCGCGAGCGAGGTCACCTCCGCGTCCTCGGCCAGGGTGATCGCAGGGTGCGCCAGCAACTCGCGTTGGTGGTCGTCATCCAAGATCACCGAGCCGGCGTCGGCCAGCGCGGCAATGGCCCCCAGGGTCAGCAGGTCGGGGTCGCCGGGTCCGGTGCCGACAAAAATCACGCGCCCCCGGGTGGGTGCGGTGGGAGCCGTGGGGGTCTGGGTCCGAGGGGTCCGGGCCGAAGATGTACTCACTGACTTCTCGCGTTCTGTTGTGCGCCTACACCGGGTCTATCGGCTTGGCGTGGGAACTCGGGCAGCGCCGCCAGGACCTGGCCCGCCTGGTATACCCCGAAGTCTGTTGGTTCAGACGAGGTGCCGCTCGCCTCGAATCGCAGGACCGGGTCCGTTTTGGGGGGTTCTGACAAGTTGCTCAGTAACGTTCTCCCAATTACCGCCGTCAGAGTCAAATCGAGGCTTCCGCCATGGACGGAGTTGACAACGACCCGGGCTCCTACCGGTGCCGTGCAGCCTGCCTCCAGCGCCGCCAGGAACCCGCGCTCGGCTAGGGCCTCCGCCCGTGCGGTGGGGTGGTCCAGCGCCGCAACCGCGCTGCGCCGCTCGATGCTGAGAGAACGCGAAATTTCCAGCGCGAGGGCCCCCTGGCCCGGAGCCGGCAGCATCACCTCGTGATCAAGTACCTCTGCCGGCAAGGAACTGACTGTCACATATCGGGAGTTCAAGGGGGTCATCCCCCTTGCGGATATCGAAGGGGTGTCGGAGTCCCTGTCGGTGAGCCGGCCGAGGCGAAGCAGACCCGCCGCAGCCAGCACCACGGCATCCATCTCACCGCTCTGTACCAACCCGATCCTGGTGTCCACGTTGCCCCGTACGGGCACCACCTGCAGCTCGGAACCTGACCGGATCGACCAGTCCAGCAGCTGCATCGCACGTCGCGGCGAGCCCGTGCCGATGCGGGCGCCGTCGTGGAGATCGGCCAGCCGGCAACCGATCAGCACATCCCGGGTGTCCTCCCGCTCCGGGATGGCCACGATTTCGAGATCATCGGCCGATGCCGTGGGCAGGTCTTTCAGCGAGTGCACGGCGACATCGATCGAGCCTGCCCGGAGCGCGTCGCGGACCGCGCCGACGAAGACCCCCGTGCCGCCGATCTCGCTCAGCGGCCGGCCGTCGACATCGCCGCGCGTGGTCACCCCGACGAAGGTCGACGGTACGCCGCGGGCCGCAAGGGCGGCGCTGACCAGCGCGACCTGCGCTCTGGCCAGCGGCGACGTACGGGCGCCAAGCCGAATCGGCTCGACCGATGTCACGGGCCCGACCACTAGGAGCGGACCTCCGGAGACATCACGGCTGCGACTGACTGAGGGTCCAAAGCGAACAGCTCACGCAACGCTGCCGCGTAGTCCGGCGCCTCCGGATCGGTGGACAGCTGCTGGATCCGGACGGTCGGCGCGTGCAGCAGCTTGTCCACGATCCGGCGCACCGTGCGCTGCACCTCATCTCGCTCCCGGTTGTCCAGGTCAGGCAGCCGGGACTCCAGCCGGCGAAGCTCCGCGGCGACCACGTCCGAGGCCATGGTGCGCAGGGCGACCACCGTCGGCGCCACCTGGGCTGCCCGGCGTAGGCCGAGGAAGTCGCCGACCTCGGATTGGACCAGGGTGCGCGCAGCCTCGATGTCGGTGCTGCCGGCGGTGTCGTTCTGCTCCGCGACCAACCGATCGAGGTTGACCAGGGTGATGCCGGCATCGGCCACCGCCGGGGACACGTCGGCGGGCAGGGCCAGATCGACAACTCCGCGAACCGGGGTGCCCGCCACGTCCTCGGCCGTGATGGTGAGGGTGCGCGCGCCGGTGCAGGTCACCAGCAAATCGGTGTTGGTCAGAGCGTCCCTCAACCGCGACAACGGGACCGCGGTGCCGCCGACCGCGGCCGCGAGCAGTTCGGCCTTGTCCAGGGTGCGGTTGACGCAGGTGATCGAGGCGCCGGCCGCGGCGGCGGTGCGGGCGGCAAGTCCCGCCATGGCACCGGCTCCGACGACCAGCACCCGCCGGCCGGCCAGCGAGCCGAGCTCTTCCGTCAGCAACCGGTACGCCGCGCCGACCAGGGAGCGTCCCGCGCTGCCGACGCCTGTTTCCGCCTGCACCCGCTTGCCGACCCGAAGGGCCTGCTGGAACAGGGAGTTGAGTACGGTGCCAACGGTCCCGTGCCCCTGCGCAAGGATGAGGGCACTCTTGACTTGACCGAGGATCTGGCTCTCCCCGATCACCACCGAGTCCAGGCCGGCGGCCACCGCGAAAGTGTGAGCGACCGCGCCCTCGTCGAAGTAGACCGCGCACCGGCCGTGCAGCTCGGCCACCGTCAGCCCGCCCATCTCGGCCAGGGCCTCGGTGGCGTCGGCGAGCGCACCGTGGAAGCGGGAGACGGAGGCGTAGATCTCGGTCCGGTTGCAGGTGGCGAGGACCACCGCCTCGTCGATGTGCTCACTGGCCAGCAGCTGATCACTGAGCTTGGCGGAGGCCGGGGCGTCCAGGGCCAGCTCGGCGAGATGGGCGACCGAGGTCGACTTGTGGGAGACGCTGACCACCAGGATGCTCATCGGCTGGTTCTTCCTTGTTCGACGTACGCCGGCAGCCCGTCCTCGTGCTTGCGCTGCTCGTGGTAGGCCAGGATCTGCAGTTCCTGGCCCAGGTCGACCTTGCGAACGTTGACGCCCTCCGGGACCACGAGCACCGTCGGGGCGAAGTTCAGGATGCTCGTGACGCCGAGATCCACCAGGCGGTCGGCGACGGCCTGGGCGGCATCGGCCGGAGTCGCGATCACTGCGATCGCCGCGCCGGTGCGGGACACCACCTCTTCGAGATCGGCCAGATCGACGATGGCGAGGTCGTGGATCCGCTTGCCGATCAGGTCGGGATTGGGATCGACCAGACCGACGACCCGGAAGCCGCGGGTGTAGAAGCCGGAGTAGTTGGCCAGCGCAGTGCCCAGGTTGCCCAAGCCGACGATGATCACCGGCCAGTCGTGGGCCGAGCCCACCTCCCGGCCGATCTGTCGCAGCAGGTAGCGCACGTCGTAACCCACGCCGCGGGTTCCGTACGAGCCGAGGTAGGACAGGTCCTTGCGCAGCTGGGCCGAGTTGACGCCGGCCGCCTCGGCCAGCGCGCGGCTGCTGACCGTGTCGATGCCGTCCTCGATCAGCTGGTTCAGGGCACGGAGGTATACCGGCAGCCTGGCCACGGTCGCGTCCGGGATCCCCTTGATGGTGCCGTCGGAACGGAGCGGATCAGCAGAGAACGTCTGCCCCAACGCCCCTCCTGATCTTCCGTGCCCCGAGCTCGTCGCAACATCTCACTCTAGGTGGCTTGTGAAGCGGCGCACAAACCGGTCTCGTCGCGCCCGACGTCGCCTTCAGCGTTAGACGTCACATGATGCACAACGCGTGTCCGGGGCACCGATCGGACACGCGTTGGTCGTCACGTGATGGCAAACGCGGGTCGAGGTCAGTGAGCGCGGGACAAAGCGGCACGCAGCCGGGCCGGGTCGACCCGCCAGAAGTCGTGCTGGGCTCCGTCGACGAACGTCACCGGCACCTGCTCGCCGAATCGACGGACCAGTTCGGGGTCGGTGTCCACGTCGCGGGTGGCGTAGGAGTTCCCGGTCTCCGCGCACACCGCGGCCACCACTGCGATCGCCTGCTCGCAGAGATGACAGTCCTGCCGGGTCAGCACCACGACCCGGGCGCCGCCACTTTCCCTTCCGAAACCGGTCCCAGACGACACGTTCGAGCCCTCACCGGTTGTCGTCTCTGACCGGTTTCCGAAGGACATGCTCCCGAGTCTGTCACGGCTAGGGTGGGCCCGTGACGGGACCGAATCGTACGAGGGGGGCGCAGGACCCGATCACCGGGCATGCCGATCAGGCCGAACCGCTGCCCGAGAGCGACGCCTCCGCGATCCGGATCGATCCGTCCGACCCATTGACGGCGCCGGGGCCGCTGCAGACTGAGACCAAGCCGAGACCGCCAGAGCCGGTAATCCGGCAGGATGCTGCGGCCGCCGCCTTTTTCGACTTGGACAACACGATGGTCCAAGGCGCCTCCGTGTACCACCTGGCGAGGGAGTTCTACCGACGCGGCTTCTTTCCAGCGCGGGTCATCGCCAAAGCCGTCTGGATCCAGGCGTCCTACCAGATCGCGGGCCGGGAGAACCTTCGTCACATCCAGGACGCCCGCAGCGCCGCGCTCGGCTTCATCAAGGGCCATACGGTCGCCGAAGTCGAGCAGATCGCCGCTCAGGTCTACGAACACTCGATCGCCAGCCGGATCTGGCCGGGCACCCGAGCCATGGCACAGCTGCACCTCGACGCCGGCCAGCAGGTTTGGCTGGTTACCGGGACGCCGGTGGAGGTGGCCGGTGTGATCGCGGCCCGGCTGGGCATGACGGGTGCGTTGGGCACCACGGCCGAGCATGTCGACGGCGTCTACACCGGGCGGCTGCGCGGCGGCCTGCTGCATGGGCAGGCCAAGGCCGAAGCGGTCCGTGCACTGGCAAACGAGCACGGGCTCGACCTGGCGCGCTGCTTCGCCTACTCCGACTCCATCCACGACCTGCCGCTGCTGTCCATGGTCGGGCACCCCTGCGCGATCAACCCCGACCCACCCCTGCTCGCGTACGCCGAGGAGCAGGACTGGCAGATCCGCGACTACCGGACCGGTCGCCGCGCGGCCCGGATGGGCCTGTTGGGCGCTGCAGGGGCGGGGGTCACTGCCGGCGCGGTGGCCACCGGACTTGCCGTACGCCGCCGCCTCGCAGCCGAGGAGCGGCGCTAGGAGAGCCGTGCGGCGAGGTAGATGATCACCGTCGCCGCCACCAGGTAGAGCAGATAACCGAAGAAACCCAGTACGGCCAGGCCCTCCGCAATCCCAGTGGGTGCGGTCACCAGACCGACGATGATGACAGCCACGGCCAGGGCCGCCAGCGCGCCGGCGCCGACGTAGACGAAACCCTTGAGCTGGTTCAGGTCGAAGTGGGGGTCGGGCACCGGGCTCGGTTGGCGTTGCCGCAGCACCAGCACGGTGAAACCGGCGAAAGCCAGCAAGATCACCGCCAGTGCCCAGAACATGAGTGAAGGC
>JBKPNA010000253.1:0-4991 GCA_046765695.1 Actinomycetota bacterium
GGGCGTTCGCGGGCTGGCGCACGCGCTGCGCAGCGCGGGCCCCGACCACGTGCTGGGGATCGATCGCGCCCTGGCGGCGGCTCGGCTCTGGGGAGTGCCTGGCCGCCGGCTTCCGGTCCGACGGCTCCGGGCGTACGCCGACCTGGACCGCGCCCCGCAGCATCACCGGCATCGACTCGACGACGTGGCCGCGGTGCTGTTCACCTCCGGGGCGACGGGCCCGGCGAAGGGCGTGGTCTACACCCTGGCCCAGCTGTCGGCGCAGATCCAGCTGGTGCGGTCGACGTACCGGCTGACCCCGGACGACCGCCTGGTGGCGGCGTTCGCGCCCTTCGCGCTGTACGGGCCGGCGCTCGGTGTCGGCGCGGTGGTCCCCGACATGACCGTGACCGCCCCGGGCACGCTCACCGCCGCGGCACTGGCCGACGCTGCAGCTGCGGTCGAGGCGACGGTGGTGTTCGCGTCGCCGGCGGCGCTGCGCAATGTGGTGGCCACGGCAGGCGCACTCAGTGAGATCCGGCGGGCGGGGTTGGAGCGGGTCCGGCTGGTGATGTCCGCGGGTGCTCCGGTCCCGGCGTCGCTGCTGCGCCAAGTAGGCGCGCTGCTGCCGAACGCCGAGCTGCACACTCCGTACGGGATGACCGAGGCTCTGCCGGTAGCCGACATCTCGCTGCCGGAGATCGACCAGGCCGGCCAGGGCAATGGCGTCTGCGTCGGCACGCCGCTGCCGGGTGTCGCGGTGCGGCTCAGCCCGCTGGACAGGCTCGGCCGTGCCGAGGGCGAGCTGACCGCCGAGCCGGACGTGACCGGCGAGATCTGCGTGGCGGCCGCTCACGTCAAGCTGCGCTATGACCGGCTCTGG
The DNA here is from genome assembly GCA_046765695.1 of Actinomycetota bacterium. Lineage (GTDB taxonomy): Bacteria > Actinomycetota > Actinomycetes > Propionibacteriales > Propionibacteriaceae > Microlunatus. The sequence continues at coordinate 863 of JBKPNA010000253.1, forward strand.
GTGACCGAGCGGGCGAGTTCCAGAAACCCAGGCTGGCACCGGACCGGCGATGTGGGTCATCTCGATCCGACGGGACGGCTTTGGGTCGAGGGCCGGCTGGTCCACGTGATCAGCGCGCCTGAGGGGCCCGTCACCTCCGTGGGGATCGAACAGGCGATCGAGTCCTTGGACGACGTGGCGATGGCGGCCGTGGTCGGCGTGGGACCAGCCGGCACCCAGCAGGTGGTGGCTGTCGTCGTCCTGGCGACCGGTGCGGAGGGCTCCGGGCCGCTGGCGCCGCCCTCGCTCGCCGACGCCGTACGGGCGGCAGCCGCCGCGACGCCGCTGGCGGCGGTGCTGACCACGCGGCGGCTGCCCACCGACATCCGGCACGCGTCCAAGATCGACCGGGCCGCGGTGGCCCGCTGGGCCGATCAGGCGCTGGCCGGGCGGCGCTCGGGGCGACTGTGAAGGTGCTGGTCACGGGGGCGAGCGGGATGCTCGGCTCCGCGACCGCTCGGGCTCTCGCCGCCCGCGGCGACCAGGTGACCGTGCTGCAACGCAGGCCCGCCGGGTTGGGACTGCCCGAGGTGCGGGCCGACGTCGCCGACGCCGAGGCGGTCCGGCAGGCGGTGGCCGGCCACGACGCGGTCGTCCACCTCGCCGCCAAGGTCGACGTGACCGGACCATGGGCGGCATACGCGCGAGCCAACATCGCCGGCACCAAGTCGGTGGTCGACGCCTGCCGCGTCGGTGGTGTGCAGCGGCTGGTGCACGTGTCGACTCCCTCGGTGGCCCATACCGGGCAATCGCTGATCGGCGCCGGCGCGGGGCCGGCCGATCCGGAAGGTGCCCGCGGGGCGTACGCGCGGAGCAAGGCGATGGCAGAGCAGATCGCGCTCGCCGCCGACGGTGCCGACCTGGCCGTGACGGCGATCCGGCCGCACCTGGTATGGGGACCGGGGGACACTCAGCTGGTCGACCGGGTGGTCGCCAGGGCACAGGCGGGACGGCTCGTGCTGGTCGGATCCGGGGCTGCGCTGATCGACACGACCTACGTCGACAACGCCGCAGCCGCCCTGCTGGCGGCCCTCGACCGTTGTGCTGAGGTGGCCGGTGAGGCTTTGGTGGTCAGCAACGGCGAGCCTCGGCCGGTCGCGGAGATGTTCGCCGGCATCTGTGCAGCGGCCGGGGTGTCAGGGCCGCATCGCCGCGTCCCCCGCCGGCTGGCCCTGACCGCGGGCCTGCTGGTGGAAGGCGTGTGGGCAGCCAGGGTGCGGGCGGGAATGACCGGCGACCCGCCGATGACCCGCTTCGTGGTCGAGCAGCTGTCGACCGCGCACTGGTTCGACCAGCGGCGTACCCAGGAGCTGCTGCAATGGCGGCCCGCCGTCAGCATCGAGGACGGATTCGCCGCCCTGGCGTCCTGGTTCCGGCGGAACGAGGACGGCGCGAAAACTGTCGACAGGCGACAGTGAATGGTCCCCGGACCTTGTCGTCTGCCAACAGTTATGAGCAAGCGTCGTCTGCACGATGCCTCAGCTAGGCATGCGGGGGTGGCGGAGCAGGTTGAGCAGGTACGCACCGTAGCCGGACTTGGCCAGAGTTAGGGCTCGCTGTTCCAGCTCCTGGTCGCTTAGATAGCCCTGGCGCCAGGCTGCCTCCTCCGGCGAGCCGACCTTCAGTCCCTGCCGGGCCTCCAAGGTGCGGACGAAGTTGCTGGCGTCGTTCAGCGAGTCGAAGGTCCCGGTGTCCAGCCAGGCGGTGCCCCGCGGCAACACGCCGACACTCAGCCGGCCGGCCTCGAGGTAGTGCCGGTTCACGTCGGTGATCTCGTACTCCCCCCGCGCCGACGGCTGAAGTGAGGCGGCGATCTCCAGCACGTCGTTGTCGTAGAAATACAGCCCGGGCACGGCAAAGTTCGACTTCGGCTGAGCCGGTTTCTCCTCCAGCGAGATCGCCCGCCCGTCGGGGCCGAACTCGACCACACCGTACGCGCCCGGCTCGGCCACCCAGTACGCGAACACGGCGCCGCCGTCGACGTCGGAGAACCTGCGCAGCTGAGTGCCCAGTCCCGGACCGTAGAAGATGTTGTCGCCGAGGACGAGCGCGACCTTCTCCGACCCGACGAAGTCTGCACCGATCACGAAGGCCTGCGCCAGCCCGTCCGGCGAGGCTTGCACCGCATAGCAGATCGAGATGCCGAACTGCGATCCGTCGCCGAGCAGCCGCTCGAACGCGCTCGCGTCCTGCGGGGTCGTGATCACCAGCACGTCGTGGATACCCGCAAAGATCAGGGTCGACAGCGGGTAGTACACCATCGGCTTGTCGTAGACCGGGACCAGTTGCTTGCTGATGCCCATCGTCACTGGGTGTAGCCGGGTCCCCGAGCCACCGGCCAGAATGATGCCTCGCATGGCGGACAAGCCTAAACTTCCGGCCCGTGACCAAGTTCCTGGTGACCGGCGGAGCCGGCTTCATCGGCTCCAACTTCGTCCGGCACGTGCTCGACCACACCGACGGCTGGGTCACCGTGCTGGACAAGTTGACCTACGCCGGCAACCTCGCCTCGCTGGACGGCCTGCCCGAGTCAAGGTACGCGTTCGTCCACGGCGACATCTGCGACGCATCCCTGGTCGACGGGCTCGTCGCCCGGCACGACGTGGTCGTCCACTTCGCGGCGGAGTCCCACAACGACAACTCACTGCGGGACCCGTCGCCGTTCGTCTCGACCAACCTGGTCGGCAGCTACACGCTGCTCGAGGCCGTACGACGGCACGGCACCCGCTACCACCACATCTCCACCGACGAGGTCTACGGCGACCTGGCGCTCGACGACCCGCAGCGGTTCACCGAGACCACGCCGTACAACCCGTCGAGCCCCTATTCCTCGACCAAGGCCGGCTCCGACCTGCTGGTCCGCGCCTGGGTGCGCTCGTTCGGCATCCGGGCCACGATCAGCAACTGCTCCAACAACTACGGCCCGTACCAGCATGTGGAGAAGTTCATTCCCCGGCAGATCACGAACGTGCTCGACGGCGGCCGCCCGAAGCTCTACGGCGCCGGCAGCAACGTGCGCGACTGGATTCACGCCGACGACCACTCGGCAGCAGTGCTGCTGATCACGGAGCACGGCCGGATCGGCGAGACCTATCTGGTCGGGGCCGACGGAGAGCGCAGCAACCGCGAGGTGGTCGAGACGATCCTGGCCCTGCTCGGCCGACCGTCCGACGACTACGACCTGGTCACCGACCGCGCCGGGCACGACCTGCGGTACGCGATCGACTGGACGAAGCTCCGCACCGAGCTGGGCTGGCAACCGCGGTACTCCGACTTCGCCGCCGGCCTGGCCGACACGATCGCCTGGTATCGGGACAACGAGGCCTGGTGGCGGCCGCAGAAGGCCGGCACAGAGGCCGCGTACGCGCGACAGGGTCAGTGACGCCGGTGGCCGGCTTTCAGGTCTTGAGGACACCGATCGAAGGTCTGCTGGTCGTCGAGCTGGAGGTCCACGCGGACAACCGCGGCTGGTTCAAGGAGAACTGGCAGCGAGCGAAGATGGTCGAGCTCGGCGTGCCGGACTTCGGCCCGGTGCAGCACAACATGTCGTTCAACACCACAGCCGGGGCCACCCGAGGGATCCATGCCGAACCCTGGGACAAGTTCGTCTCGCTCGCCCAGGGCCGGATCTTCGGTGCCTGGGTGGATCTGCGGTCCGGCCCCGGCTTCGGCACCGCATTCACCTCGGAGCTGGGGGTGCAGACGGCGGTCTTCGTGCCGCGTGGCGTGGGCAACGCCTACCAGACCCTGGAGGACGGGACCACGTACTCCTACCTGGTCAACGACCACTGGAGCCTGGCGGCCAAAAAGTCCTACACCTTCGTCAACGTGGCCGACGAGACGCTTGCGATCGACTGGCCCATCTCACTCGACCAGGCTGAGCTGTCGGAGGCTGACCAGGCCCATCCGAGACTGGACGCGGTGGTGCCGATGGCCGACAAGCCGCTGCTCATCGTCGGGGCGAACGGGCAGCTGGGCCGGTCGCTGGTGCAACGGATGCCGGAAGCCGCAGCCGTTGGCCGGGACGAGCTGGATCTGGCGAGCCCGGCTTCGGTCGCAGCCTTCGACTTCGCCCCGTACGGTGTGATCG
>JBKPNA010000254.1:0-8196 GCA_046765695.1 Actinomycetota bacterium
CCTGGTGGGCGTGCACCACGTCGAACTGGCCGTCGGGCAGGTCGAGGGCGTACACGTCTCCCGCGGTCACCGTCAGGTTGGTCAAGCCGCGTTCTCGGGCGAGTTGCTCAGTCGCCGCCACGGCGGTCGGCGCGTTGTCGATGCCCAGCACCGAGCCGGCAGTCAGGCGGCTGGCGAGGTCCGCAGTAATGGTGCCTGGGCCGACTCCTATGTCCAGCAGTTGATCGGTCGGCTTCAGCAGTGGCAGCAGATAGCCCGAGGAGTTTTCGGCCGTCCGCCAACGGTGCGAACGCATCACCGACTCGTGGTGACCGTGCGAGTAAGTCTCGGAAGGCGGCGTGGTCACCGGCTCAACGTAGTCCGCCGAAGCCCAGGGCTGGGTACGCCGAGGACGCGCACGCTGCACCGTTTAGCGAGACGTTGCACCCCCTGCGGAGGATGCAGCGTCAGGAAAAGGGTGCAGCGTCGGCCGTGGCTGAGCTCGGCGGAGTGTCAGTGGCAGTCGGCACACTGTCTGTCGTACGGCGGAGCGAGGAGAGGACGAGCGCCATGGACGTGCTGCATGTGGACTGCGAGGCCTGCGACGCCCGCGGTCCCGCTTGCCAGGACTGTGTGATCAGCGTCCTGCTGGGCGCTCCCGGCGCGGTGGATCTCGAGCCCGACGAGCAGGCCGCGCTCTCCGCGATGGCGGATTCGGGGCTGGTGCCGCCGCTTCGGCTCATTCCGGGCGCCCGGCCCGCACGGGCCGTGCAACCCCCGCTCACCTGGCAGGAATACGGCTGAGTCGGGTTTGCGTAGTGACCAAATCGTGACCTAATGTGTTGCGCACCACCGCGGGTGCCATCGAGAGCATTACACTTTCGACACCGCGAGCTGGCACGGGGATGCCGTTTGGGAGTCGGGAAAGATCTTGGTGGAGGGGACAGACCGCGTGATCTCACGCAATGACGAGGCCCGTCGCGCCATCTCAGTTCGACGGTGTTTTCATTACTTTGGCCTGCTGGCGACCACTCTGGGACTGAGCGTCGCGTTCGCCGTCCCGGCCAGCGTCCCGGCGGCGGCCGACCCGCCGCTCACCGTCGCAGAGGCAAAGGCACGGATCGAGCAGTTGCAGACCGACGCCTCCGCGATCGACCAGGAGTACGTGGAGATCAAGGACCAGCTCGACAAGGGACGGGCCAAGCTCAAGCTCAAGCAGGCCGATGTCCAAGCCGAGACGGCGCGCGTCGCCAAGCTGAAGTTCCAGGTCGGACAGGTCGCCCTCGCACAGTTCCAGAACCGCAACCTCGACACCGCGGCGCAACTGTTCGTCACCCCGGACACCGAGGGTTTCCTCAGCCAGATCTCCACCGTCGAGAAGGTGAGTGAGAACCAGAACTCCTTGCTGCAGGAGTACCAGCAGGAGCAGGCCCGCCTGGCGGACTCCGAGCACTCGGCCAAGACCGACCTGGCTGCGCTGGCGGAGCAGGAGAAGCAGCTCAAGGCCCTGCGCAAGGCGTCGGACAAGAAGATCGCCGAAGCCAAGGCCGTGCTCGCCAGGTTGACGGCCGCGCAACGACGGAAGATCGCCGCGGAGGAGCGGCGAGCCATGGCGGCGGCTCGGGCGGACGCCGAGCGCGGTGGTTCGGGCACGGGCACGAAGCACAAGTCCACGAGGACCAGCCACCACACATCCAGCAGCACACCGGCGGCCAGCAGCGGAGGCCGGGGAGCTCGTGCGCTGGCCTTCGCGAAGGCTCAGCTGGGCAAGCCGTACCGGTACGCGTCGGCCGGACCGAACGCCTATGACTGCTCGGGCCTCACCTACGCAGCCTGGAAGTCGGTCGGGGTGAGCCTGCCGCGGTCCTCGCGCAGCCAGTACGGCGTCGGCAGGTACGTCGCCAGGTCCGACCTGCAGCTCGGTGATCTGGTCTTCTTCTACTCACCGATCAGCCACGTCGCGCTCTACGCCGGCAACGGCACGGTGATCCACGCGCCGCACCCCGGCGAGTCGGTGGAGTACATCAAGATGAGCTACATGCCGTACTCGGGCGCCAAGCGCCCCGGCTGACCCACCGCCCGGTGTACCGGGCCAGGATCATCGGCTCGGCGCTGCTTGCCGTCACTGTCGGCCTGTCGAGTGCCTGTACGAGTGCGCCGCTGCCGCGCCCGGCAGCCTCGACCTCGGCCTCCGCGATGGTGGGCGGGCGGCTGGCTGAGGTGCGTACCACGGTCGACGCCCTCGCCGCCGCGGTCACGGCAGCCGACCAGGCGGCCTTCTCCAGGCTCGTCAGTGACCGTGATCCCACGTTCGGCAGCCGGGCCCGACTGCTGTACTCCAACCTGACGGCAATACCGCTGACCGAGCTGCGATTCCAGCCGGAGCCGGACCAGCGGCTGCTCACCCCGGCCCGGCAGCGGCTGCTCGGCACGGAGGCCTGGGTGCAGCAGGTTGTGGTCAGCTGGCGGTTGGCCGGAGACTCCGACCCGGCGCAGCACAGGGTGTGGCTGACCTTCGTCCCAGAGGGCGGTGCCGCCAAGCTCGCGGGGACCCTCGACGGGCCGGTCTCGGCTGACCCGGAGCCGCTGCCGAGCTGGTGGCTCGGGCCGGTGACCGCTCGCCGGCACGGCTCGGTGACGGTGCTCGCTGGATCAGGACAGCCGGCGGACCGCTGGGCCACACTGGTGGCGGACGCCGCGGCGGCCGTGCGCCGCCGCCTTCCGGCGGGCCTCGCGTCGGGCTGGTCCGGCCGCGTGGTGATCGAGGTGCCCGCCACGACGCGAGACTTCGCCTCCGTGTTGGGACAGCGCGCAGAGGCGTACGCGGGGATCGCCGCTGTCGCATACGAGGTGGGCGTTGGAGACCGGCCCCCGCTGCGCGTGGTGGTCAATCCGCGGGCGCGGTCGTCGCTGAGCCGGGCTCAGCTGGCCGAGATCCTTCGGCACGAGATCGTGCACCTGGCCACGCGGTCTCCGGAGTCGGCGGCCCCGTTGTGGGCGGTCGAGGGGCTGGCCGAGTGGGTCGCCCTGGCCAACCAACCCCAGCGGCCCAGCTCCGGCACCGCCGAGCTGCTGGCCGAGGTACGGCGCGACGGCCCGCCCTCCTCACTGCCGGGCGACGCCGACTTCACCACCGGAACGGTTGCCCTGAACCGGGCGTACGCCGAGGCCTGGTTTGCCTGCTCCTACATCGCAGACCGGTACTCCATCGCTCGGCTGGGCCGCCTCTACGCAGAGCTCGATCATGGCCGGTCCGTCGACGAGGCGAGTCGTGCGGTGCTGGGAATCGGTGTCGCCGAGCTCACCGCCGGCTGGCGCCGATATCTGGTGCAGCTGGCCGGGAACCAGTGAGCATGCCCAAGACTCTGGTCATCACCAACGACTTTCCGCCGAGGATCGGTGGCATCGAGTCTTTCGTCAGCGACGTCTGCGCGCTGCTCGACAACGATGCCGTCATCTACGCCTCTGGGCCGCCGGGCGCGTCTACCACCGACCTCGCACGTGACTACCCGGTCCTCCGCGCCGGCTCACTGCTGCTGCCCACTCCCAGGGCGGCGGCCGAGGTCGTCGAGATGGTGCGTCAATTCGGGATCACCCGGGTCGTCTTCGGCGCCGCCGCTCCACTCGGCCTGCTCGCCTCTCGGCTGCGAGCCGCCGGCGTTGAACGGATCGTCGGCCTGACCCACGGCCACGAGACGTGGTGGGCCACCCTGCCGGGCGCGCGAGAGCTGCTGCGCCGGATCGGCGACGCGTGCGACCACCTCACCGTGGTGTCCGACTTCACCGAGCGGCGGATCTCCGCAGCTCTCACCCCAGGCGCCCGGGCCCGGCTGCTGCGGCTGCCGGCACCCGTGGACACGGAACTGTTTCGGCCTGCTGCTTCCGCAGAGGACGATGGCCGCCGCCGGGCCGTCGCCGTCGGCCGCTTCGTCGCCCAGAAGGGCTTTCCGACCTTGCTGCGGGCCTGGCGAGTGGTGATCGACCGGATGACGGGTCCGACACCGGAGCTGACCCTGGTCGGCGACGGTCCGCAGCGGCTGCGGCTGCAGCGGCTGGCGGCCGACGTGGGGCTGACCGGTTGCGTCCGGTGGACCGGCGCTCTGCCGCGTTCTGGGGTCATCACTGAGCTGCAGCGGGCGCACGTCTTCGCGCTGCCCGTGCGCACCCGGCTAGCGGGGCTGAACCCGGAAGGTCTGGGCCTGGCGGCGCTGGAGGCTGCGGCCTGCGGCCTGCCGGTAGTCGTGGGCCGATCCGGCGGCGCCCCGGAGACCGTGCTGGAGGGGACCACCGGCTTCGTGGTGCCGGCTGCCGACGCTGCTGCGTTGGCGGCCCGGCTGGTCGAGCTGCTGACGGACCCGGCACGCGGTAGAGCTATGGGGGAGGCTGGCCGTCGGTTCGTCATGGAGCGTTTCTCGGCAGGCCGGGCCAGGCGGACCCTGCGCACTGCACTGGATCTTTGACTCTGCCGCCGGATCGATCAGAGCTGCGCTGAGTAGGCTGTTGAGCCGTGGCGCACCGGACCAGCCGATGATCGGGATGTTTCAGCGCAAGGTGGAGAAGACGATCACCGACGGCGCCCTGAAGAGCCTGAAGAAGCGGGTCGAAGGCTGACCGCGGGTCCGATCGGGAGTGCGCGGCGCAATGGAGGACGCGCCGCGGCCACGTCGTCGCTGCTGAGTGTCGGAGTGGACATCGGCGGCACCAAGGTGGCGGCCGGGGTGGTGGACGAGCACGGGGCCATCCTGGAGAGGCTTCTTGTCCCGACGCCGTCGCACAGCCCACAGTCGGTGGAGGATGCCATCGTCGGCGTGGTGAGCAAGCTCCGCCGCCGGCACCGGGTCGACACCGTCGGCATCGGCGCGGCCGGCTGGGTGGACAACGAACAGGCGGTGGTCCGCTTCTCCCCACACCTGGCCTGGCGGGCCGAGCCACTCAAGGCCCGGCTGTCCGCCCGCATCGACCTGCCGCTGATCGTTGACAACGACGCCAACGCGGCAGCCTGGGCCGAGTACCGGTTCGGCGCCGGGCGAGGGTCCTCGGTGATGGTCTGCCTGACTCTCGGCACCGGCATCGGCGGTGGCCTGGTGATCGGCGGCCAGCTGTTCCGCGGCACGTACGGCATGGCGGGGGAGTGGGGGCACATGATCGCGGTGCCGGGCGGTCACTGGTGCGAGTGCGGCAACCGCGGCTGCTGGGAGCAGTACGCGTCGGGCAACGCCCTGGTCCGCGAGGCCCGCGCGCTGGCCCGGACGAACTCACCGGCCGCCTACCGGCTGCTGGAGATGGTTGGCGGTCAGCCGGACGACATCACCGGGCCATCGGTCACCGCAGCTGCCATCGCCGGCGAGCCGAACTCGATGGAGCTGTTCGCCGACGTCGGTGGCTGGCTCGGCCGGGGCATCGCGAACCTGGTTGCGGCGCTGGACCCTGAGGTCGTGGTGATCGGAGGCGGAGTGAGCGCCGCTGGAGATCTGCTGTTGGTCCCTGCGCAGCAGGCGTTCAGCCGCACCCTCACCGGCCGGGGTTTCCGGGAGGAGGCTCGGCTGGTGCTGGCCCACTTCCGCAACGACGCGGGCCTGATCGGCGCCGCCGACCTCGCCCGGCGCGCGATGGTGGAGCCACCCGACTCGGCACGCTTCGGCTTCTGGCCGAGGCGCCGGAAGAGCAAGCGCAGGCGCAAGGCACGGCTGACCGGTGACGGCCTCTGGGCCGCGCGCCCCTGAGACTGCCGAGACGTCGACTGGCCGGTCTCACCCTGCACCCCTTGGGCGACGCTGCACCCTCTGCAGACGGTGCAGCGTTGCCTCAAAGGGTGCAGCGCGGCAGCAAGTCAGGGTTTCAGAGAGCGAGGTCTGTCGGTTAGAGGACGGCACCGTCGCCCGCGTCAGGCGGCCGGTTGCGGGGCAGCTGGGTCATCAGTACGCCGAAGCCGCCCAGGAAGCTGCCGACCGCCAGCCAGCCCGCCCACATTGGGAAGCGGAGTCCGAACGTGGCACTCAGCACGACCAGCACGGCATAGCCGATCCCGATCCAGCCGAGCAGCACGGGCAGTCTCGGCCGGGACATCGGTGGCAACGGCTCGGGCACATAGGGCGGGTCCGCCGGATCCACTGCCGGTTCACCAGCGGCCGGCTCGAGGCGGAACAGCGGGTAGCGGTCGGTCAAGCCCTCGTCGGCCTCCACACCTTGCGGAGTCTCGCTCGGTGCCGCCGGCTGGGGCTCGGGTGGGTCGGCGGTCAGGTGGTAGCCGGCCACCATCTCGGCGAAGGCGCGATCGACCGCCTCGCGGTCATCTTCACGCTCTCGCGACACGGCCCTGCTCCTCCCCGGCCAGCCGCCGGAAGAAGGCGCTCGAGGTGGTGAAGATCAGCTCGGCGTCGTAGTCCAGCGTGGCAACATGGTAGCTGCGCTGCAGCGGGACGACGGTCAGGTCGGCAGATCCGACGCCAGCCTTGATCAACTTCAGGGAGAGCTCGTCGACCACCCGGTCCTTGACCGATTTGAAGATCAACAATGGCTGCTCGATCCGGCCGATGTTGTCAAGGATGTCGCGCCACATGCGGGTGACCGACCATCCGGCGTGCAGCGCACTGCGGTCGTACGAGCGCTCAAGTACGCCAGGCAGCGCGATGTCGCCACCGATCCCGGCCAGCGACGGAATGACGTGCCGCAGCACCGGCAGAGCCCGATACCGCACGTCGGTCGAGCCGAGCGACGGGTTCACCAGAGCCACGCCGGTGACCTCGCGGCCGTGCTGCTCTGCGATCCGGATGGCCAGGCCGCCACCCATCGAGAGGCCGCACACGAACACCCGCTCGCACTGGATGCGCAGATCGGTGAACGCCCTGTCGACGTGGCCGTACCAGTCCTCCCAGCGAGTCAGATTCAGCTCGTGCCATGTCGTGCCGTGCCCGGGCAGCCGGGGCAGCACGACCCGGAATCCGTCCGCCTCCAGGTGCTCCGCCCACGGCCGCATGGATTGCGGCGATCCGCTGAAGCCATGACAGAGCAGCACCCCGTCGGGGCCCGACCCGCCGGCGTACGGCTCAGCTTCGGGCCATACCGTCGCCGTCGTCGGTGACTGGCCGACCGAGGCCCGCCGGCCCTGGCGCAGCAGGGACACCAACCCGCTCACGTCCGCATGCTAGTGCCGAATCAGCCGTCTCCCGCCACTAGTGTGGAAGCGGAAGGAGGTGGGCGGGGTTGCTCTACTGGGTGTTCAAGTACGGCGCCTTCGTCTGGCTCTGCCATCTCCTGTTCCGTCCCCGCATCGAGGGTCGGCAGAACATTCCGCGTACGGGCCCGGCGATCCTGGTCAGCAACCACATTTCGGCCGGCGACACCTTTCTGCTGCCGGCCATGATCAGGCGCCGGCTGACCTTCCCGGCCAAGCAGGAGCTGTTCAACGGCCGCGGGTTCAAGGGCCGGCTGCTGGCCTGGTTCCTGAAGGGTGTGGGCCAGGTGCCGCTCAACCGGGCTGGCGGCCGGGCCAGCGCGGGCAGCATGGACCAGGTGCTCCAGGTGCTCCGGGACGGCAAGTTGCTCGGCATCTATCCCGAAGGCACCCGCTCGCCGGACGGCCGCCTCTACAAGGGGAAGACCGGGGTGGCCCGGCTGGTGCTGCAGGCCGGCGTGCCGGTCATCCCGGTGGCGGTAATCGACACCCAGCTGGTGCCGTCGGCCATCCCGAAGGTCCGCACCATGCGGCGTCCCGTGATCAAGATCGGCCGGCCGCTGGACTTCTCCGCGTACGCGGCCGCCGGTAACGACCGGGAGGTGCTGCGCTGGATCACCGACCGGATCATGGACGAGGTGATGACCCTGTCCGGCCAGGAGTACGTCGACGCGTACGGCACCTCGGTGAAGGCCGCCCTGGCCGAAGGCAAGCCGCTGCCCCCGTCCAGCACGGAACGTCCGGGCGCCGGCCTGCGGGTGCCACCCGTGCCCGTCGCACGACGGTGACCGACCAGCGATCCAGTAAGGGCGGACGACGCTCCTCGAGCGCCCCGGGAACGCCCGACCTGGTCTCCGTCGAGCCGGGCGACGCCGGTGCGGCCCTTGTAGAGCCGCCCGTCGTAGCTGCGGGTGCCCTCGGGGTAGATGCCGAACAGCTCGCCGCGAGCCAGCACCCTGAGCCCGGCGCGCAGTGCGGCCTCGCTGGCCCGGCCGCCCGACCGGTCGATGGGCACCTGGCCGGTGCCGGCGAAGAAGCGCTTC
>JBKPNA010000255.1:0-15053 GCA_046765695.1 Actinomycetota bacterium
CGCCAGCCCTGCTGGGTGCTCTGCCGCAGGAACTCCCCGGTTTCGAGATCGAAGATGCCTTCGTGGCTGACCGACCCGTCACCACGCACCAGGTACTTACGGGTGGTCTCGCAGTGCTGTTCGGCGATGTCGAGGAGCTTCTGGTCGTCAGTTTCCAAGCCGGCTACGGCGATGATGCCGACGTTCATCATGATGTCGATGAAGGTGGAGTTGGCGGCCAGGAACGAGCGGAGAAACCTGCCCTTGGAATTGTACCGCGTGGCCATCGTCCGGCCGCCGGTGATCACGACTTCGCGCTTGCTGTCGTCGCCGGTGAGCTCCCACCACTTCTTCCAGGTCGGGCAGAGCACGAAGCCGAGGTCGTGGACCTGGTCGTCGTACTGGCGCTCCTCGACGAGCTTCGTGTAGTGCTCGGCGCGGGCCTGCCAGTCGTTCCCGAGCCCGAGCTCGGCGAACAGCCACAATTGGCCGCCCAGGAAACCCTCGCACCAGTTGGTCCAGGCCTCCTTCTCGTGCCTCCAGCGGCCCTGATCGGTGTAGACGGGGAAGTAGTCCGGGTGGTTGCTGATCAGCTGCGACACCTTGCCGGCGGCGACCTCCAGCGCAGTCTTCGCGGCAGCTCCAGTCTCATCGCGAAAGGGGAGCGTACGGCGTGCTTCGACTCTCCGGGATGCCCAGTACATCGGCTGATCTACCTCACTTCTCGCCGACGCCGCCGACCCAGGACGGTGCCTGAGCGCCGGTGCGGATGATCGTGCTCTTGTGCTCGATGTACTCATCGATCGCCGTACGCCCGAGCTCCCGGCCGATGCCGGATGCGCCGTACCCGCCGAACGAGATCTCCGGGAAGCCGTCCATGTAGCAGTTCACCCACACGGTGCCCGCCTTGGTGGCGCGGGCGTACCCGAGGGCTGTATCGATGTCGCGGCTCCACACCCCGGCGCTCAGCCCGTACCCGGTTGCGTTGGTGATCTCCACCGCCTCCGCGAGGTCGGCGAAGCTGACCACCGACAGCACCGGCCCGAAGATCTCCTCCCGGGCGACCCGCGCGGTCTTCGGTACGTCGGCGAGGACGGTGGGTGAGTAGTAGCGGCCCCGGTCCGATGCGAGCCGGTCACCGCCGAGTGCGACCGAGGCGCCTTCGGTCTGTCCGAGGTCGACGTAACCGGCGACCACGCCCAGGTGCTTCTCCGAGATCAGCGCGCCGACCTTGGTCGCGGGATCGAGCGGGTCGCCCACGCGTACGTCCTGGGCGCGCTGCACCACCCGCTCGGTGAACTCCTCGGCGATGTCGGCGTGCACCAGCAGCCGGGAGCCGGCGTTGCAGCACTCGCCCTGGTTGAAGTACGCGCCGAAGACGACCTTCTCCAGTGCGGCGTCGAGGTCGGCGTCGGGGAAGATCACCTGCGGGTTCTTGCCGCCGAGTTCCAGGCTGACCTTCTTCAGGTCCTTGGCGGCCGCCTGGGCGACCATCCGGCCGACTCCGGTGGAGCCGGTGAAGGTGGTCATCTGGGTGCCGGGGTGGCCGGACAGCCAGCCGCCGACGTCGCCGGCGCCGTGCACGAGGTTCACCGCGCCCGCGGGGAGCCCCTCCTCGTGCAGGATCTGGACGAGCCGGGTTGTCGTCCCCGGCGTCAGGTCGCTGGGCTTGACTACCGCCGTGCAGCCGACCGCGAGTGCGAAGGGCAGCTTCTGCGAGACGATCAGCAGTGGGAAGTTCCACGGGGTGATCACCCCCACCACGCCGACGGGCTCCTTGACCGTGACGGCCAGGTAGTTGGGGCCAAGGCCGTTATGGGCGTCTCCGTACGCGTGCTGCGCCAGGCTGGCTGCGTAGTACCAGATCCCCGCCGCGCTGGACACCTCGTCCCGGGCCTGCGAGATCGGCTTGCCGGACTCGAGGGTCTCGATCAAGGCCAGTTCCTCGCGTTCGGCTTCGATCCGGCCCGCCACCCGGCGCAGCAGCCCCGCCCGCTCGGCCCCGGAGAACTCCGGCCAGGCACCCGAGCTGAAGGCACGCGAGGCGGCGGTGACGGCGGCGTCGACGTCCGCCTCACTCGCGCTGTGGTAGCTGGCGACCCGGACGTCGTGGGCGGGACTGTCGCGGAGCACCTCCTCGCCCCCGCCGCCGACCTCGCGGCCGTCGATGACATTGGGCCAGATGTGGGCGGCAACGGTTGTCGGGTCGGTGCTGGAAATCGTTGTCATGTCGGTGCTCTCAGGTTCGGGGTCAGCGGCCGAAGTAGTGCGGCGGGCGTTTCTCGGTGAAGGACGCCAGCCCTTCGGCTGCATCATCGGTGAAGGCGGTGGCGGCGGAGCTGATCTGCTCCATCGCCTGGTAGGAGTTGCCGGCGCCGATGGCCTGCTTGGCCATCTGCACCGCGACAGGTGCCTTGCTGGCGATCTTGTCCGCCAGTTCCCGGGCGGTGGCGATGACCTCCGCCCGGGGAGCGAGCGAGTTGGCGACCCCCCACGCCAGGGCGCGGTCGGCGGACAGCGGCTCGCCGGTGAAGATCAGCTCCTTGGCGCGGCCCGCGCCGACCAGATCACGGAGCCGGCCGGTGCCGCCCCAGCCCGGCAGGGCTCCGATGCCGACCTCGGTCAGCCCGAGGGTGGCCTCCTCGGCGACGATCCGCAGGTCACACGCCAGGGCCAGCTCGAACCCCCCGCCGTACGCGCTGCCCGACACAGCGGCAATGGTGGGCTGACGCAACCCCGCGAGGTTGTCGAACACCCGGTGCCCGAGCCGCGTCCACTGCGCCCACATGTCCAACGGCGGCAGCGCCTTGAACCGCTTAATGTCGGCACCGGCACAGAACGAGCGGTCTCCGGCGGCGGTGACCAGCACCACCCTCATCTCCCGGTCAGCGTCGAGATCGATCAGGATCTGCTCCAGCTGCGCCAGCATCTCCGGCGTCAGCGCGTTGTGCTTGGCCGGCCGGTCCAGGCAGATGGTGGCGATCCCCTGATCGACCTCGACCCGAACCTGGCCCACGTCCGGGCCGGTCTCCCTGATCACAGCGGACCGTCTTTCGGATCGGGCGGCGTCAGGCCGTGCAACACGTGGTGCGCACCCTTCTCGCCGATCATGGTCGAGGTTGCCATGGTGTTGCCGCTGATCAGCTTCGGCATGATCGAGGCGTCGATCACCCGCAGACCCTCCATCCCCCGAACCCTGAGCTCCTGGTCGACGACCGCGAGCTCGTCGCTGCCCATCTTGGCCGAGCCGACCGGGTGGTAGTCGGTCTTGGCCCACTGCCGGACGTAGTCGCGCACCTCCTGGTCGGTCTCGACCTCGCGGCCGGGCAGGAACTCCTTGACCACGAGGGGCTGGTACGCCTTGCTGCGCATCATCTCCCGGCCCCAGCGGAACCCCTCCAGCGACTTCTCCCAGTCGTACGGGTCGGTCAGGAACGCCGGGTCGATGGCGGGTGGGTCGTCCGGATTGGCCGTGTGCAGGGTGACCGAGCCGATGCTGCGCGGCCGCAGGTGGCAGGTGTTGATCGTCATGCCGTGGCCCTTGACCCGCATCCGGCCGTGGTCGATGACGTACGCGGGGAGTGCGTGCATCTGGATGTCCGGGGTGGCGACGTCCGGGCTGCTCTTCACGAACATGCCGGCCTCGCACACCGACGCGGTGATGGGTCCGGTCTTGGTGGTGATGTACTGCAGCCCGGCCAGCACCGCCTTGTCGGGGCGGTCGGAGGCGTTGTAGCTCACCGGCGCGGTGCTGGCGGTCAGGTAGACGTCCATGTGGTCCTGGAGGTTCTTGCCGACGCCGGGCAGGTCGTGCACCACCGGTACGCCGACCCGGGTCAGCTCGTCGGCGGGCCCGATGCCGGAGAGCAGCATGAGCCGCGGGGTGTTGATCGCGCCGCTGCTCAAGATCAGCTCGCGGTTCACCCGGACCTCCACCGGCTCGCCCTTGTGCAGGTACTGCAGCCCGACGGCCCGGCCGTTCTCGACCTGGATCTTCCGGCCCAGCGCATGGGTCTGGACGGTGAGGTTCTTGCGGCTGCGTGCCGGTTTCAGGTACGCGGTGGCGGTGCTCTCCCGGCGGGCGTTCTTCTGGGTGACGTCGTACCAGCTGACGCCCTCCTGCACGTCGCCGTTGAAGTCGGCGATGAACGGGACACCCAGCTCCTGCGCGGCCCTGACGAAGGCCTTGCTGAGCGGGTTGTGCTGGATCTGCTCGGTCACGTTCACCGCCCCGACGCTGCTGTGGTAGCGGTCGTTGAGCCGCTCATTGGCCTCGGCGCGGCGGAAGAAGGGCAGCACCTGCTCATAGCCCCAGTCGGGGTTGCCCATCGCGGCCCAGGCCTCGTAGTCCTCCTGCTGGCCGCGGATGTAGATCATCGCGTTGATCGAGGTGCTGCCGCCGAGCGTGCGGCCCTGCGGATACCACATCTCCCGGTTGTTCAGCTGTGGCTGCGGGACGGTGGAGAACTCCCAGTTGTAGCGCGGTCCGGAGAGCTTGGTGAAGCCGACAGGCATGTGCACCAGCGGCGACCAGTCCCGGCCGCCTGCCTCCAGCAGCAGCACCGTGGTGCCGGGATCGGCCGACAGGCGGTGGGCAACGGCGCAACCGGCGGCACCTGCGCCGACGATCACGTAGTCGTAAGAGGTGGCGGTCATCGTCAGACGTTTTCCTTTTCCGTGGAAAGTGGAGGACCGGTCAGGCCGGGGCGGGATGGTGGTGCGGGTGCTCGCTGTGCTGCAGCAGGCGGGCGACCCGGGATGGCTTGCGGGACAAGATCAGTCCCATCGGCTCGGGCCGGAACAGGGCGGCGGACATCTGCCGCAGGTCCGGGCTGACCAGCAGCGGGACGCCGGCCTTGGCCAGCACGTCGCGTTCCAGGTCGACTCCGGGCGCGATCTCGATCACGGTCAGCCCCGCCTCGGTGAGCTGGATGACGCAGCGTTCGGTGACGTAGAGCACGTCCTGGCGGCGCTCGCGCGCCATCTCGCCGGAGAACGACACCTGAGCAACCTCGGGGACGAACTTGGCGACGCTGCCATCGGTGACGATCTCCAGCCGGCCGTCGACGATCTGGATGTCCTTCTTGCCGGCGGTGAAGTAGCCGGAGTAGACGATCTTGGGCGCCCGGGTCACGATGTCGTTGAAGCCGCCGACCCCGGCGGTGACGTGCGGCCGGGCCGGCAGGTAGGACACGTTGACGTCGCCTGCGCCGGACACCTCGAGGAACGACAGCATCGCCACGTCGAACCCGCCGCCCTGCAGCAGCGTGAACTGGTCAACGCTCTGCATCAGGGCCTGCGGGTTCAACGCGCAGCCGAAGGCGAACCCGGTCGCGGGGAACCCGCCGACCGCGCCCTGCTCGATCACCCAGGTGACGTCCTCGGCATGGCCCTCCTCCAGTAGCACCCGCGGCACGGCGGCGGAGATCCCGAAACCGAGGTTGACGATGGCGTCCACCTGGAGCTCGGCCGCGGCCCGGCGGGCGATCACCTTCTCCAGGCCGAACGCGACCGGTTCCACGTCGTCGAGGTCGCGGTGCACCTCACCGGAGAGTGCCGGGTCGTAGACGGTCTGGGTGGTCTGCATCTGATCGGGGTCGACCACGATCGCGTCCACCAGGACTCCAGGCACGCGTACGGCCTGGGTGGGCAGCTGGGTCTCGGACAGCCGCTTCACCTGGGCGATCACGATGCCGCCGTTGTTGTGGGCGGCGTACGCCTGATCCAGGGCGCCGAGCGTGCTGCACTCCTGCTCGTAGGACAGGTTGCCGTGCGGATCGGCGGTGGTGGCCCGGATGATGGCGACGTTGACCTTGATCGCCGGATAGAACAGGTAGTCGTTGCCGCCGACCTGGGTGAGCTGGACGAAGTCGTCGGTGACGGCGTTCATCTTCGCCCCCTCCAACCGCGGATCGGCGTAGGTGCCCAGCCCGACTTCGGTCAGCACTCCCGGCTGCCCGGTGGAGGCGGCGCGATGCATCTGGAACAGCACTCCGGACGGGATGTTGAGGGCCTGGATCCGGTCGGAGTGGATCAGCTGGCGGATCAGCGGAGGGTCGAGCTTCGAGCCGCCGGAGGGTACCGAGCCGGCCACGACCCGGCGCAGCTGACCCGGCCGGCAGAGGTGGTCGATTCCCTTGATCCCGTACATGTCGCCGGCTGCGATGGGATGCAGCGAGGTCAGGTTCGCCGGCGTACCGGTCTCGGCGTACCGCTGGCCGATCGCCGCCAGTACGGCGTCCGGGCAGCCGAGCCCGGAGGAGGAGGAGACGGTGATCACGTCGGAGTCGGCGATCAGCCTGGCGGCTTCGGCGCCGGTGAGCACGGGCACGGTGCGCATCTGCTGGGGTTCCTCCGAGAAGTTGTGGGTGATTTCAGGACGGCGGTGCAGGGCGGGGGCAGCCGCAGGTCTCGCGCGGCTGCAGTTTGGTGGGCAGCTCTTCGCGTACGGTCGGTTCGGTCGCCCCCGCGGCCCGCTCGAGCACCAGCTCGGCGGCACGGCGGCCGGTCTCCCGTGCCGGTACCGTGACGCTGCTCAGCGACGGCCGGTTCAGCCCGGCGTCGTGCACGTCGTCGAAGCCGATTACCCGGACGTCCGAGCCGACGCTCCTGCCCAGATCGGCGATCGCGTCGAGGACCCCGAACGCGACGACATCGTTGAAGCAGACGATGCCATCGACCTCCGGATGCTCGGTCAGCAGCCGCATGGCCGCTGCACGAGCCGGCGGGCGCAGCGGTTCGCACGTCACCAAGCCGTACGGGTCCGCGGCCAGCTCGTGCTCGGCCAGGAACGCATTCACGCCACCGGCCCGCTCCTCGCGGGCCGAGGCATCGGCGAAGCCGCCGACGAAGACGATGCGGCGACAGCCGTGGCCGTAGAGGTGTTCCGCTGCTGCGTAACCGCCGTCGCGGTTCTCGGCGCCCACATAGTCGACGTCGGCGCCGGGCAGCCGGCGGGCCATCAGCACCAACGGCGTACCGAGCAGGTCAGGAAGATCGGAAGTCGATGTGCCGTGCGCCGGAATCAGCACGATGCCGTCGACATTGCGTTCCACCAGCGACTGCATCAGGTGGCGCTGCAGCTGACGATCCTCGTTGCTGACGGCGAGCAACGGCACAGTGCCCGAGCCGGCCAGCACGTCTTGCAGGCCGGTGGCGAACTCGGCGAAGTACGGGTTGGTGATCTGGGTGACAACCACCCCGATCGCATCGCTGCGCTGCCTTCTGAGGGACGCCGCCGCCCGGTTGTAGACGTAGCCGAGCTCAGACATCGCCGACCGAACGCGGTCCCTGGTCACTTCGGCCACCAGCGGGCTGTCGTTCAGCACCAGGCTCACCGTCGCCCGGGACACGCCGCAATGCCGCGCCACGTCCATCAACGTCGTACGCCCCATCAACTGACTCCATCACCTGACTGTTTTGGATCGATCTTAGCCCTCCTTAGATCGATCTAACACCGATCCAGCCTGTGAAGTCAAATCCATCCCTCAACCCACTCCGCGCTACTTGAGGTCACTTTCGCGTTACTTGCACCTAGCGCGAAGTGACCCGAACTAGCGCGAAGTGGGGTCTTCGAGTGGATCCGCCGTCCCCGGCTAGCGTTGGTGGACGTGCCGAGCCGGCCTCCTGTACGCGTCCTGATCTCCGGTGCCAGCGTGGCAGGCCCGACAGCGGCGTACTGGCTGTCTCGGCAGGGGTTTGCGGTGACCGTTGTCGAACGAATGCCACTCGCTCGGGTGCGGGCCAGCGGCCATGCCGTTGACCTGTTCGGGCCGGCGATGGACGTTGCCGAGTGGACCGGCGTACTGCCCGCGGTGATCGAATCGCGGACGCGGACTGAGGTGGTCTCCTTCCAACGGCAGGGCGGTCGTGGCATCGACATCGACATGAGCCGCCTGGTGGCGGGAACGTCGGGCCGCCACGTCGAGATCATGCGCGGCGAGCTGGCCGGCATCCTCTACGAGGCGTCCCGCAGCGACGCGCAGTACCTGTTCGAGGACTCGATCCGCACCATCGACCAGGAGCCTGACGGAGTCGCCGTGACCTTCGAGCACGCCACCGCCGACCGGTTCGACCTTGTCATCGGAGCCGACGGACTGCACTCGATCGTCCGCCGGTTGATCTTCGGGCCGGAGAGCCAGTTCCGCCGATTTCTCGGCGGCTACCTGGCGGGCGTGGTTCTGCCCAACTACCTCGGGCTGGATGGCCGGATGGTGGTGTGGAACGCGCCCGGACGGCTCGCGGCGATCTATCCGGTCCACCAGTCCGGCACGGCCAGAGGGGGATTCCTGTTCCGCTGCGGCACAGAGTTTCCGCTCGATCACCGCGACGTCGCCGGGCAGAAGCGGATACTGCACCAGATCTATGGAGGCGACGGGTGGCAGGTTCCGCGGCTGCTGGCCGAGGTGGACGCCTCAGACGATCTCTACTTCGACTCCATCAGCCAGATCGAAATGGCTAGCTGGACCAAGGGCCGGGTGGCCCTGGTCGGCGACGCCGGCTACTCCCCGGGTCCGGCCGTCGGCGGCGGCACCAGCCTCGCCATGGTCGGCGCGTATGTTCTGGCTCAGGAACTGGGCCGGGCCGGCCGGGACTACCAGACGGGCCTGCGCGGCTACGAGGACCGCATGCGTGACCTCGCCGTGAAGGGCCGCCGCGCCGGGTTGTCGACCATGGCCACCCTGATTCCCCGGACACGCCTCCAGGTCAGGCTGATGCCGGAGCTGCTACGCCTGATGACACGGGTGCCGCCGGGCCTGCAGCGGCGGCTGTCCCAACTGCAGACGACACCCGCCAGAGCCCTGGACTCGATCCACCTCAGCCGCAACCAGTAGCAGCCACCCAAAACCTAGGTTTGCGCCCCTTTCTCATCTCTGCGCCGTTTCGAGCCGCCGCAAGGGCGAGGAACCGCCGCAAGGATCGAGCTGCTCGGGTGTCGGGTTAGCTCACTGTGTAGTCTCGGTGGTCTGCTCAGCGCCAGAGGCCAGCTCCGAACGGCCGAGGTTCTTGGTGGCCGGTCCCTCGAGGACCGATCCGTCCGGGGCGTACCGTGATCCGTGCAGCGGGCAGTCCCAGGACTTCTCCAGATCGTTGAACCGGACGATGCCCCCCAGGTGAGTGCAGACCGCCGAGACGGCGCAGGTTCGGCCGTCGACGGTGGAGACGCCCACCGGAGCGCCGCGCAGGTTGCCGACGATGCCCTGGCCCTCGGGTGGTGTCAGATCCTCCTCGGACAGTCGGTGCAGCTCGGCACCCACCCATCCCTGCGTGGCTTGGGCGGCGACGGCGACGTTGGCCTGGACGGTGGTGAGTGCGCTGGCCGGCTTGCTCACCCGGCTTCCCATGGTGTCGGCCCACGGCATGTTGCCGCCCAGGATCTCGCCGGCGAGCCGGAGGGCTGCCGCGACCGAGTTCGTCATGCCCCATTTGCTGTAGCCGGTCGCCACGAAGACGTGGCCTCGTCCCCGCGGCATCTTGCCGACGAAGGGCACCTCGTTGTGCGACTCGTAGTCCTGCGCCGACCACACGTGGGTGCGCTCGGCGCCCGGGAAGTACTGCTGCGTCCAGGCGGTCAGGTCGGCCACCAGTTCCGAGGTGGGCTGGGAGTGACGGCCGACGATGTGCCCGTTGCCACCAACGACCAGCAGCTCCTCGCCGCCATGGGGAGCGGTTCGCAGTGACCGGGTCGGCGAGTCGGCCGACAGGTACATGCCCCGAGGGATGTCGCCCGGCACCCGGAAGGCCAGCGCGTACGACCGCTGTGGGGTCAGCTTGGCGAAGTACAGGCCGCGGTCCAGGATGGGGACACCGGTGGCCAAGATCACGTTCGCTGCGGTCACCGTTCCGGCGTCGGCGCGTACGCTCGCCCGATCCTCGATGTCGACATCGACAACGCGTACGCCTTGCACCAGCACACCGCCCCGGCTGCGCAGCTCGGCGGCCAGAGCGGTGAGCAGGTCAAGCGGGTCGAACTGGGCCTGGTCGGCCAGCCGGACCGCGCCGTAGCTCGGGCACGGCAGCTCGTCGGCATCGACCCTGGTCACCTCGAGCCCGAGACGCTCCGCCGTCTCGAACTCCTTGTTAACCGCCGGTACCCCCGACTCCGTTCCGGCGTAGGTGTAGGCGTCACGGCGCTGCACGGGGACCTGGTTGTCCTCGCAGTAGCGCAACACCCAAGCGAAAGCCTCCTGGTTGCCCTCCACGTACGCGGCGGCGACGCGCTCGGAGTTGTAGCGGAGAATGCTCGACAGCCTGGTGCCCTGCAGCAGGCTCAGTTTCGCGGTCGTGTTGCCGCTGGTCACGGCACCGACGTGGCGGGCCTCGAGCACCGCCACCCGACGCCCTGCCCGGGCCAGCAGTGTCGCCGTGGTCAGCCCGGTCAATCCGGCGCCCACCACCACGTCGTCGTACTCGACATCGGCGCTGAACTGGTCGGTCTCAATGGAATCGCTACGGTCTAGCCACAGTGACGTCATGCTCTGCCTTCAGCTCGGAGAGGTTCTTTGGACGCGGGAATACCCAAAACTCGATCTCACGACTCCCGGCCAGTCGACAGTAACCGAGGCTCTTCACCCGTCGTCGACTGAATGGTGTCTCGGGACTGATCGAAGTCCGACAGGATGGTCGGATGGTCGACATCAACGCCATCCTGCTGGTGGGTGCAGCGGTGTTGATCGCGGCGATCATCGCCGCCCGGATCGGAACCCGGGTCGGGCTGCCGTCGCTGTTGCTCTTCCTGGCGCTCGGCATGGTGATGGGGGAGGCCGTCATCGGGATCCCGTTCGAGGATGCCGATCTGGCCCAGGCTCTTGGATTCGCCGCCCTCGTAGTCATCCTCGCCGAGGGCGGTCTCACCACGAAGTGGGGCGACATCCGGTCCTCGATCGGTCTGGCCGGCGTGCTGGCGACGGTCGGAGTCGTGATCAGCGTTGGCCTGATGACAGTGTTCGGACTCTATGTGCTGCAGCTGCCGCTGTGGATCGCTGTGCTGTTCGGGGCCGTGACGTCCCCGACCGACGCCGCGGCGGTGTTCTCCGTGCTGCGGCACGTGCCGATCCCACACCGACTGCGCGGCGCGCTGGAAGCCGAGTCCGGGCTGAACGACGCCCCGTCGGTGCTCCTCGTCACGGTGGCCAGCACGCTTGCGGTGGGAGGGGAAGAGGCCCGGAGCGCCCTCGAGCTGATCGGGGTGGTCGTGTTTCAGCTGTTCGGCGGCCTCGCCATCGGCGGCGCGCTGGGCTGGCTGGGCGTTCAAGGACTACGCCGGGTCGCGCTGCCCTCCTCTGGCCTCTACCCGCTGGCCGCTGTGGTGTGGGCCGTGCTGACCTATGGTTGCGCCGCGTCGCTGCACCTCAGCGGCTTCGCCGCCGTTTACGTCTGCGCTCTGGTGCTCGGCAACGCCCAGCTGCCGCACCGGATCGCCACCAGGTCCTTCGTGGAGGGCATCGGCTGGATCGCGCAGATCGGGCTCTTCGTCATGCTCGGACTGCTCGCGTCACCCGACCGGATCGACGTGAACAGGGTCGTGGTGGCGCTGGCCGGCGGCCTCTTTCTGACCTTTGTCGCCCGCCCGGTCTCGGTGCTGGCTTGCTGCTCCTGGTTCCGGATGCCGATCCGGGAAGAAGTGTTCCTGTCCTGGGCCGGCCTGCGTGGCGCGGTGCCCATTGTGCTCGCGACCATCCCACTGGCCCAGGACGTCGGCGAGGCGGAGTTTCTCTTCGACGTGGTGCTGGTCTTCGTGATCGTCTTCACGGCCGTACAGGCCCCGACCCTCGGACTGGTGGCCACTCGGCTCGGCCTGGTCGACGACGAGCCGGCGCGCGACATCGACGTGGAACTGGCGCCCCTCGACCGGATATCGGCGGACCTGCTCCAGGTCCGGATCCCGCCGAAGTCCCGGCTCGCTGGCGTGGAGGTGGGCGAGCTTCGGCTGCCCGAAGACACCGTTGTCTCACTGATCATCCGCGACGGTCGCCCGTTCTATCCGTTACGGCACGAACGGATCAAGGTCGGTGACGAGCTGCTGGTGGTGACGCCGGCGGCGCAGCGGGACCGCACCGAGACGCGGCTCCGGGAGATCGGCCGCGGCGGACGCCTCGCCCGCTGGCGTACCCGCTCGGTTGACGAGTAGTCCGCTCGGCCCGGCTGCGCTCCCACGTTTTCCCGCCTCCGGATGGCTTACGGGGGTCCTCGGCGGGGCTGGGCTCCGGCGTTTCCCGTCTCAAGATGGCTAACGAGGGTCCCCGGCGGCCGGCAGACACTTGTTAGCCGTCTTGAGACGGGAAACGTGAGACGGCAACCCGAGCCGGCGAGGGCGGATGGTTGCGATGCGGGGGTCCGGGTGGGCCGGGCGGCTGAGGGAGGAGCTCAGCCGCCAAGCGGCGGGGTCGGTGTGGGCGTCTGGGACGGCAGGCAGACGGTCTTGGTCTTGACCGCGTACGTGGACTTGGCGTCCTTATTGAAGCCGCCGTACTTGTTTCCCACCAGCACGTCGACCGAACCGTCAGTCCGCTTGTCCGCGCGTACCACGGCGTCCTTGAAGAACGACTTGACGAACAACACCTCAGGGTTCTTGGCCCCGGCGCCCACGATCACCGTCTTCTGGATCTTCTCGACGGTGTTGGTGGTCAGCGTCACCTTGAATCCCTTGCGGCGCAACAACCGGGTGACGTCACCGGCCAGCCCGCGCCGGTCGCCGCCGTTGTACACCTTGACGACTATCTGGCTCGCCTGCAGCTGGCCCTTGGTCACGGTCTGCTCGACACAGGGTGGCGGCGGGATCTTAGGCACCGGCTGGATGATGTTCCGGTAACCCCACCACGCGCCGTACAGCAGGACGCCAAGCAGTACCAACAGCGTGATCGGGGTTCGCACGATGCGAAAGATCCGACCGATCACGCCGAACTCCTTCTCCGCTCCTCAGCGTCGTCGCTGCCCTGCCCCATTCCCCGAGCGCACCCGGAGCCTACCGGGTGATGGTGCCTATTTCAGGTCAAGCACACGCGCGTGCATTGTCTGTCGTTGCTGCAACGCCGCCCGCAGCGCGCGATGCAGGCCGTCCTCGAGATAGAGCTCCCCTCGCCAGGACACCACGTGGGCGAAGAGATCGCCGTAAAACGTGGAGTCCTCCTCGAGCAGTGCCTCCAGATCAAGTGTGCGCTTCGTTGTCACGAGCTGGTCCAAACGCACCTGGTGTGGCGCGATGGCCGCCCACTGTTTTTGTACGTAGCCGTGATCTGGATACGGGCGTACGTCCCCGACGCGCTTGAAAATCACTGCAACACTGTAGATCACCACGCTCGGGCCGATCAGCGCAGACATCGTTACGATTCGGTCATGACCGAGCCGGCCACGACGACTCCCGCCGGGGTTTCGTCCGAGGCGCAGGAAATTATTGCGGGATACACGTTCGACGAGCCGGCCGTCGATCTCGGCGTGCTGGTCGAGAACGAGAGCCCGGTTCCTTCGGCGGTGGTCCGGATCCCGTTGAGCATGCTGAACCGGCACGGACTAGTGGCCGGCGCGACCGGGACCGGCAAGACGAAGACGCTGCAGCTGATGGCCGAACAGATCTCGACCGCCGGGGTGCCGGTGTTCGCCGCCGACATCAAGGGCGACCTGTCCGGCCTCGCCTCACCGGGTCAGCCCAGTGACAAGCTGCTGGCCCGCACCGAGAAGATCGGGCAGGACTGGCAGCCGCACGCCTTCCCGGTGGAGTTCTTCGCCCTTGGGGGACAGGGCGTTGGCGTGCCGCTGCGGGCGACGATGAGCTCGTTCGGGCCGGTGCTGCTGGCCAAAGTGCTGGGGTTGAACGAGGTCCAGGAGTCCTCGCTCGGCCTGGTGTTCCACTACGCCGATCAGGCCGGCCTGCCGCTGCTGGACCTGAAGGACCTGCGGGCAGTCCTCACCCACCTGACCAGTGACGAGGGCAAGGCGGAGCTGAAGGAGATCGGCGGGCTGAGCGCCGCGACGGTCGCGGTCATCCTGCGGACCTTGATCACATTCGCGGACCAGGGGGCGGAGGAGTTCTTCGGCGAACCGGAGTTCGACACTGCCGACCTGCTCCGGATCACCCGGGACGGCCAAGGCGTGATCTCACTGCTGGAGCTGCCCAACCTGGTGGACCGCCCGGCGCTGTTCTCCACCTTCTTGATGTGGCTGCTGGCCGACCTGTTCCACGAGCTGCCCGAGGTGGGCGATGTCGACAAGCCGAAGCTGGTGTTCTTCTTCGACGAGGCCCACCTGCTCTTCGCCGACGCATCCAAGGCGTTCCTGGAGGCGATCGCCCAGACGGTGAGGTTGATCCGGTCCAAGGGGGTGGGCATCTTCTTCGTCACCCAGACGCCCACCGACGTACCCGACGCGGTGCTGGCCCAACTCGGCTCGCGGGTGCAGCACCAACTGCGGGCCCACACACCGAACGACGTCAAAGCCTTGAAGCAGACGGTTGCCACCTTCCCCAAGTCCCACTACGACCTGGCCGAGGTGCTGCAGCAGCTCGGCATCGGCGAAGGCATCGTTACTGTGATGGATCCCGACGGTGCCCCGACGCCGGTGGCCTGGACCCGGATGCGGGCCCCCCTGTCGCTGATGGCACCGACCCCGGAGGAGGTGCTGCGGCCCGGAGTGGCCGCCTCCGGCCTGATGGGCAAATACGGCCAGGACGTCGACCGGGACTCGGCGCACGAGATGCTGGCTCGCAAGCTGCAGGCCGGCGCGGAGGAGGCGGAGCGCGAACGCCTGGCGGCCGAGGCGGAGGCCGAGGCCAGGGAGCAGGCCAAGATCGAATCCGACGCTCGCGCCAGGGCCGAACGGGAGATGCGTGCCGCCGAGCGGGCCCAGCCGCGGGCGCGTACGTCGCGGCCTACTGAGAGGTCGGTACTGGAGCAGGTCACCGGCTCCAGCGCCTTCCGGGAAATGGCCCGTACGGCGGGCCGGGAGATCGTCCGCAGCATCTTCGGCACCGCCCGCCGCCGCCGCTGACAGCTGGCGAGTGTTGGTCGTGCCGGGTACCACCCCGCGTCGCAACCATCCGCGCTCGCAGGCTCGCGCTCCCGCCAGACCCATCCACGCTC
>JBKPNA010000256.1:0-11292 GCA_046765695.1 Actinomycetota bacterium
CTCCATGAGGTCTGCGCCGAGCACAGCATCGGGCAGAAGTTCATCAAACCTCACTGCCCCTGGCAAAACGGAAAAGCGGAGCGATACAACCAAACCCTGCAAACCGAGTGGGCCTACCGACGGATCTTCGCCACCAACCAACAACGTGCCGACGCCCTTGCGCCCTGGCTTGAGCACTACAACACTCAACGCCGACACACCGCACTCGGCGGCCATCCACCGATCAGCCGACTCTCACCAACCTGATGGCTGGGTACACCTAGCCGGTCCTCTCCGAGACAGCCTGCAACACCTCTGGCCAGCGGCGGTCCAGCAGCCGTCCGCCCCAGTGAACGCCGATCCGTAGCACGACCAGCCCAGAGACGAGGCCGACCGGCAAGACGAGAAGGCCGACCCATGGGTTGAAGAAGGACCATGCGACCAGCCCGATGGTCGGCAGGCCGACGGCCAGCGTGCCGAACGACGTCGCGGTCAAGGTCAGCAGTCCCGGCAGCCCGCCGCTGTTGTTGGCGGCGAACGGGTTGGCCCCAGGGGGCGGGGCCGGCCACTGCCACAGCGCGCCGACTACCGACCCGACACCCAGGCTGGCAAGGGCCAGGCCCACCCCCAGCCCGCCGGCCGGAGCCGCCAGCAGCCAGTGGCCAGTGGTCGCCACGCTGGCCAGGACCATGATCACGATCACTGGCAGGAAGACGATGCCCGCCGAGCGCACGCGGCCCGCCCGGTCGTCCGTTCCTGATACGCCGGACCAGGCGTGCAGCCAGATTGCGGAGCCGTCGTACGACAGATCCTGCGCCACGCTGAGCCCGATCAGCGTGCTGACCAGACTGGGCGCGAACACGGCCACCGCCGCGGATGCGCCGGGGTTGGCCAGTTGGGTGACAACGAGGATCACCGGGCCGACGCAGAAGCCCGCCAGCGCCGCCAGATACCGCGGGTCGCGCCGCCAGTACCGCAGCGTGCGGGCGGCCACCCCGCCGGCGGGGGTCGCCGGGGAGATCCGGTCGACCCAACTGGACTCGGCAACCTTGCGGCCCTGCGCACCGGTTTGGATCGGGGAGGTCAGCCGACGGGTGAGAAAGTGCTGCCACGCCCGCCACAGCGCCGTGACCAGGCCGACGGCGAGCACCAGGTGTACGCCCGCGCCGGCCAGCTGGCCGCGAGCGAGATCAGCGGGCACGGACCAGGCCCAGCCGAACGGCGACCAGCCGAGGACTTCGGCAACCGTGGCCAGCAGCTGCCGCAGCTCTGCGGGGCTCGCGGCGGATCTGCTGAGCAGGTTGACGGCCAGACCCACCACCAGTCCGAACAGCGCGAACCCGACGACGACCAGATCGCGAAACCGGCGGGAGGCAAGAACCGCCGCGAGCCCGGAGGTCACCACCCGGGCCAGCAGCACGCAGCTCAGCACCCCGAGCGGGAAGGCCAGCAGCGCCGCCCCGGTCAGCAGCCAGGTCCGCGCCCAGGTGAGGACCAGACCTGCACCGATCAGCAGCGTGGCCACGCCCGGTACGCCGACCAGTGCGGCGGCCAGCAGGCCCGGCAGCAGCTCACCGGCCCGAACCGGCAGCAGCGCGAACCGCGCCGGATCGACTGTCTCGTCCACCCCGAAGACGAGCAGCGACATCAGCAGCCAGCTCAACGTCAGCAAGGAGAACATCACGACGGTGACATCGGCGGTGAAGGTCAGTGAGGTGAGTCGTAGCGCGAACAGCCCGACGAGCACGACCACCACGGCAGCCAGCCCGTAGACGAGGCCGACGATCAGGCCTACGGTTCGCCATACGCTGCGGTGCAGGCTGTTACCGAGCAGCGTCAGCTTGAGCCGGACGAGGATCTTAACCACGCCAGCGACTCCTCTCCGGCCCCGGTGAAGCCGACCAGGTCGAGGAAACGCTGCTGCAGCGTCGAGCCGGCCCGGATGCTCTCGATCGTTCCCGCCACCAGTACGCGGCCCTGGGCCACGACGGCCAGATCATCGCACAGGCTCTCCACCAGCTCCATCACATGGCTGGACATCACCACTGTGCCGCCGCCGCGGGCGTAGTTGCGCAGGATCGACCGGATGGCCTCACCGGACACCGGGTCGACGGCCTCGAACGGCTCGTCCAAGATGAGCAGCCGCGGAGCGGAGATCAGTGCGCAGGCCAACCCGATCTTCTTGGTCATTCCCGCGGAGTACTCGACGACCAGGGTGTTGCGGTCATCGGCCAGGTTGAGCGCCTCCAGCAGCTCGGCGGAGCGGGTGGTGATGTCGTCCGGCGGCACCTGTCGGAGCAGCCCGACGTAGCGCAGCAGCTCCGCGCCGCTGAGCCGGTCGAACAGCCGCAACCCGTCGGGCAGCACACCCACCAGCGCCTTGGCCGTGACCGGGTCGGACCACACGTCGTGGCCGAGGACGTACGCCGTGCCCGCGTCAGGGCGCAGCAGACCGGTGGCCATCGACAACGTGGTGGTCTTGCCCGCACCGTTCGGCCCGACCAGCCCGAACATGGATCCCCGGGGTACCTCCAGATTCAGTCCGTCGACAGCGCGCTTGGCGCCGAAGGACTTGGTCAGCCCGACCAAGGCAAGGGCCGCGTTCACCGCTCCAGTCAACACCGGCGGGGAACAGTCCTGGGTGAACCCGGCGCCCGCCTCTCCAAGTTGCAGGTCCTAGGATGCGAAGGGTCGGACTTCCCCACCCGATCCTGCCCAGCTGAGAGGACTTCCATGGCGGCGTACGAACTTCCGGATCTGCCCTACGACTACGGCGCGCTGGCCCCGCACATCTCCGGCCAGATCATGGAGCTGCACCACTCCAAGCACCACGCGACCTACGTCAAAGGCGTAAACACCGCGCTGGAGAAGATGGAGGAGGCCCGAGCGAGCAGCTCGTTCGACACCATCGGCGGGCTGGAGAAGAACCTCGCGTTCAACCTGGGCGGTCACATCAACCACTCGGTGTTCTGGCCCAACATGTCACCCGACGGCGGGGACCAGCCCGACGGCGACCTCGGCTCGGCGATCGATGAGTACTTCGGCAGCTTCGATGCGTTCCGCGCGCACTTCGAGGCCAACGCCAACGCGATCCAGGGCTCCGGCTGGTCCATGCTGGTCTGGGACACCCTCGGGCAGCGGCTGAACATCGTGCAGCTCTACGACCAGCAGTCCAACCTGCCGCTCGCCCAGATCCCGATCGTGCTGCTAGACATGTGGGAGCACGCGTTCTACCTGGACTACAAGAACGTCAAGGCCGACTACGTCAAGGCTTGGTGGAACGTGACCAACTGGGCCGACGCCCAGGCCCGCTTCGCCGCCGCCAAGGGTCAGACCGCCGGGTTGATCAGCCCGGCCTGACCTGCCGTCACCAGAGGGGCTATCCACGCTGCACCCTTTCGGTGGACGTTGCACCAACTGCATAGGGTGCAACGTCGGGCTAAAGGGTGCAGCGTGGAGGCTGTGCTGGTCAGGGCGCCAGGCGCGTGAGCGACCAGCCGCCGTCGCTGCGGGTGTAGCGGAGCCGGTCGTGCATCCGGCTGGGCTGGCCCTGCCAGAACTCCACCATGGTCGGCGTGACCAGGAAGCCGCCCCAGTACGGCGGGCAGGGCACGTCCTGCCCGGCGAACCGCTGCTCCATCGCCGCGTACGCCGCCGCCAGCTCCTCACGCCCCGCGACCGCCGACGACTGGGCCGAGGCCCAGGCGCCGAGCTGGGACCCGCGCGGGCGGGTGCGGAAGTAGTCCTCCGACTCAGTCCGGCTCACCGCGGCAGCGACCCCTTCGACCCGCACCTGCCGCTGCAGGGCGTACCAGCCGAAGTGCAGGGCGACCGCCGGGTTCGCCGCGATCTGGGCGCCCTTGTGCGAGGAGTAGTTGGTGTAGAAGACGAACCCGGCGTCTGAGACGCTCTTCAGCAGCACCGTACGAGCGCTCGGCCGGCCCGCGTCACAGGTGGCCAGAACCATCGCCGTCGGCTCTGCCAGCAGACCCTGGTCGCGGGCGACGAAGGCGTCGGCCAGCCAGATCTCGAACAAGGTGACCGGCTCGGCTGGTACGGCGCCTTCCAGCAGCTGGCCACCGGCGTAGTCAACCCGTTCAGCGGAAAGATCGCGCACGGCCGCCAGTCTCTCAGCCGCCGAGTATTCCCGGGCAGGTCACGGGTCACGTGACACAATCGGCCCTCGTGACCGCACTGACGATCCCCGCTGACCTGCTTCCCGCTGACGGCCGCTTCGGCTGCGGACCGGCCAAGGTGCGCACCGGCGCCGTGCAGGCGCTGGCCTCGACCGGCGCTTCCCTGCTGGGTACCAGCCACCGGCAGCCCCCGGTGAAGAACCTGGTCGGTGAGGTGCGAGCCGGACTTGCCGAGCTGTTCCGGCCGCCCGACGGATACGAGGTCGTGCTGGGCAACGGCGGCTCCACCCTGTTCTGGGATCTGGCCGTCTTCTCCTTGATCGAGAACCGCAGCGCGCACGGGCGGTTCGGCGAGTTCTCCGCCAAGTTCGCCGCTGCCGCGGCGGCCGCGCCGCATCTGCAGGCACCGAGCGTCACCGGCGCCGAGCCCGGGTCGGTGGCGCTGCCCGAGCCGGTCGCCGGAGTGGACGTCTACGCCTGGGCCCACAACGAGACCTCGACCGGCGCGCTCGCCCCCGTCACGCGGATCGGCGGCGCAGACCCGGGATCGCTGGTGATCATCGACGGCACCTCCGCCGCCGGCGGCACCGCGCTCGATGTCGCCGCCACCGACGCGTACTACTTCGCGCCGCAGAAGAGCTTCGGCTCCGACGGCGGCCTGTGGCTGGCGCTGTTGTCCCCCGCCGCGATCGAGCGGGCCGAGCGGATCGCCGCGGCCGGCCGCTGGATCCCCGAGATCCTGAGCCTGACCACCGCGATCGCCAACTCCCGGCAGAACCAGACCTTGAACACGCCGGCACTCGCCACGCTGTTCCTGCTCAACGACCAGATCTCCTGGCTCAACGAACAGGGCGGGCTGACCTTCGCCGCCGGCCGCACCGCCGACTCCGCGAAACGGATCTATGCCTGGGCCGAGGAGTCGGCGTACGCGACGCCGTTCGTCGCGGAGCCGGAGTTCCGGTCTCCGGTCGTGGCCACGATCGACTTCGCCGGCGTCGACGCCAAGGCGATCGCCGCCACGCTGCGCGCCAACGGGATCGTCGACACCGAGCCCTACCGCAAGCTCGGTCGCAACCAGCTGCGGGTCGGCATGTTCCCCAACGTGGATCCCGACGACATCAGTCAGCTGACCCGGTGCATCGACTGGGTCGTGTCACGGCTTGCGAACTAGCCCCACCACAGCACCCGCAACACCAGCGACGATCCCGGCCAGGCCCAGCGCCATAAATGTGCCGGCCCGGCTTCGGCCGGTCGAGGAATCGGCGTCCGTCGGCTCGTCGGAGGGCTCCGGCTCGGGGTCGGCGGTGGCGCCCGACTTGGTCGAGGTGGGCCGCGTCGACTTCGGCTCCTTGTCCGGAATCGGGATGGAATACACCTTCGACCGCCGGCCCTCACTGCCGACCAGCAGCGACGTCTTGTCCAGGCTGACCGTGAGCGACTCGGGCTGCTCCTGCACCGGCATGGTGAGCTCCTCGATGCGCTTGTACTTGTCGGCGTCGATCAACTCGATGGCGCCGTAGGTCAGCAGCGCGATCCGCTTCCCACCAGGGAGGAACGTCCCATCGGTCACCGCCGCCGGTGCCTCGCCCACCTTGCTGAGCTGGTTGGTGCCGTGCCGCTGCAGCTGGCGCGGAGCAGCGTAGATCGCGCCCGCAGCCTCCTTGGTGACCACGTAAAGGCGTCCGGAATCGTCGACCAGCAAGGTCTCGGCGTCATGTGGGCCGTCGGGATAGCGGAAGTCCCAGGACCGATACCCCACGGTCTGGTCGCGGGCCTGGGCGTTGTCGAAGTAGTAGACGGTGATCGAGTCCCGCTCCGCGAGGTTGTCGCCGATGTCGGCGACGTAAAGCCGGTGGTCGTGCATGGCAACCGCCTCGACATCGGTCGGCTGGGCCTGGTACTGCAGCGCGCCGATGACCTTGCCGTTCGGGTTCAGCGCGTACGCGACTGCGGCGTGACCCGAGTCGTTGATGGTCCAGTAGGCACGGGCCTCGACATCGGTGGTCAGCCCCGAGGACTCGGTGATCCGGGAGTCGCTGATGGTGAACGCAACCGTCGCCTGGGCTGAGGCGGTCATGGGCAGCGCAGTGGCCAGACCGAGTGCCAGCAGCAGTGACGCTGCACTGCGCAGCACCTGGCGGACGGCCATCGTGTTCGGGATCCCTTTCGTCTCCGGTCTGGGCTGAATGAGCGTACGCGACCCTAGTGGAGGAAGTCCCAAAGCGCGGCCACGACCACGATCAGTATCAACCCGCCGAGCACTCCGGACACGATCAACCGGCGAACTCGCGGATTCATCGGCCCAGGATATGGCGGCCCAAACGCACTACGGTGTCTGTCATGGGTGAGCTCCGGTTGTACGCCATCGGACTGGAGGAGGTACGCGGCATGTTCGGAGCATCACCCGCGGTCGCCGATCACCTTCGAGCGGTGGCCCGGCGGGCTTTCGCCCCACCGGTGGGCGACGAGCGGCACGGATTGCTGTCGAAGCTGGGTCCGATCTTCCGCCGGGTGCCGGCGACCCCGGTGATCTCACCGACCCAACCCGAGCCAACCGACGTCGAGGTGCTGCTCGCCGGGGCGTACGTCCCTCCCGACCGGATGGGCGCGATGTGGCGACTGCTGGAGACCCTGGTGCAGGCCACATCGTGGGGCTCGACCCGGATGACGCTGACCGAGTCAGGCCTGGACGACCTGGACTTCGCGCTGGCCCGGGGCGGGGTCTCCGCCGCCGTCGGGCTGCGGCACCTGCTGAACACCAAGACCAGCCTCAGCCTGATCCCCGTGCAGGGACTGACCGTGGGTTGGCATCGCCACGAGAAGGCGCTGGCGATGAACGAGGCCTACCGGTCCGCGGTCCCACTGCTCAAGACCGAGGAGCAGCGCGAGATGATCACCGCGTTGACCACCTGGCTGGACGGGTTCGTGCCGTGGGCCCAGGTGGCTGCCAGCCTCGGCCGGCCGGTCCCCGACCTCATGGGTTTCTGGGCGAACTGATCTTCCACACTGGGCCCATGTCTGGATGCTTTCGCCGCGGCGGCTGGGGCTTGGGGATCGTCGGCGCCGTCGGATCGGTCCTGCTGGCTGGATGTGCACTGCTGCCTGGGGGCCGATCGGAGGCCAGCCCGGCGAGTCCCTCCAGCGGACCGACGATCGCGTCGGCCGCGTCCCCTACCGACGTTCCGAAAGGGCCGTCGATCTCGATCAGCGGGTTCCCGAGCGAGACCCCGTCGCCGAGTGCGACGGCCACGAGCAGTGGAAAGGGCCTGCGGTTCACCTCAACGCGGATCCGGGGTCACGCTTCGAGCGCATCGTGGGACATCGCCGTGCCGGTGTTCTCCGGACCGCCCGTCGCCGCCGAGGCCAACCGCCGGGTCCGCGCCGCCGCCAACGACCTGATTGCCCGGGTCCGGCGGGAAGCGCGACAGGACCGAGGAGTCAAGCGGACATTGAACGGTATCGGCACCGTGGGCACCAACGACGGCCGGACTGTCCAGGTGGTGATCAGGTACGGCGACTACCTGCAGGGCACCGCTCATCCGGCATCCTTCGTCACCACCACCGTCGTGGACATCCGCCGGGTCCGCCCGGTGCTGTTGAGCCAGGTAATCCAGAACCCGCCCGAAGGGCTGCGGTTCCTCCGGACCGAGGTGGTCAAGGCGGCGAGGAGGAAGGGCGAGCAGCTGGACACCAGTGGACTGGCGCCACGCATCGCCAACTTCGCGAACTGGCAGACCTCGCCCGCCGGCCTGACCTTCTACTTCGCCGAGTATCAGCTCGGCGGCGCGGGGATCCGCTCGTACACGGTGCCCTGGTCCCGGGCGCGGCTGGTGCTCTCGGCGTACGGGGAGAAGCTGCTGACTTAGCTCTTTCGAGAAACCGGTCACAAACGACAGGAACTCCAGCCGATGAGCCGTCGTCTGTGACCGGTTTCCGAAGGAATTTAGGTCTCGATCACCAGGACGAGGTCGCCGCCCTCGACCTGCGTCACCGAGCCGATCGCCAGCCGCTGCACCGTGCCGGCCACCGGCGCGGTGATGGCAGCCTCCATCTTCATCGCCTCGATGGTCGCCACTGTCGCGCCAGCCTCCACCTCGTCGCCCTCCGCGACGGTGACCGAAACCACACCGGCGAAGGGCGCGGCCACGTGTCCCGGCTTGGCCGGATCGGCCCGCTCGGCGACCTTGACGTCGACCTTGATCGACTTGTCGCGGACCCGGATCGGCCGTAGCTGGCCGTTGATGGTGCACATCACGGTCCGCATGCCGCGCTCGTCTGGGTCGCCGATGGCCGACAGGCCGAGGATCAGGCTCACCCCCCTGCCGATCCGGGCGACGTGCTCGTCCCCAGCCCGGAGCCCGTAGAGGAAGTCGGGGGTGTCCAACCGGCCAACATCGCCGTACGTCTCCCGGTTGGCCAGGAAGTCCTTGGTCGGTCCCGGGAACAGCAGCCGGTTCAGGGTGGCCTGCCGTAACGTTCCCTTGTCGTCCAGGGCCGCCGAGTCCTCCTCGGACAGCTCGACGTCGCGGATCGGCACCGTACGCCCCTGCAGCGCCTTGGAGCGGAACGGCTCCGGCCAGCCGCCGGGCGGGTCGCCGAGCTCGCCGTTCAGGAAGCCGACCACGGAGTCGGGAACGTCGTAGTTCTGCGGGTTGGCCGCGAAGTCGTCCGGATCCGCGCCGACGGCGACCAGGTGCAGGGCGAGATCACCGACCACCTTGGAGGAGGGAGTCACCTTGGGCGGCCGGCCGAGGATCCGGCTGGCCGCGGCATACATCGCCTCGATCTGCTCGAACTTCTCGCCCAGCCCCAGGGCGATGGCCTGCTGTCGCAGGTTGGACAGCTGGCCGCCGGGAATCTCGTGGTCGTAGACCCGGCCGGTCGGCGACGGCAGGCCGGACTCGAACGGCGCGTACATCCTGCGCACGGCCTCCCAGTACGGCTCGAGGTCCATCACGGCGCGCAGGTCGAGGTTGGTCGCCCGCTCGGTGTTCTCCAGCGCCGCGACCAGTGCCGAGGCCGGCACCTGCGAGGTAGTGCCGGCCATCGGTGCCGACGCCACGTCGACCGCGTCCACACCGGCGTCCACCGCCACCAGCAACGTCGCCAGCTGCCCGCCCGCGGTGTCATGAGTGTGCAGGTGCACCGGCAGGTCGAAGTTCTCCCGCAGCGCGGTGACCAGCCGCCGGGCGGCCGGGGGGCGGAGCAGGCCGGCCATGTCCTTGATGCCCAGGATGTGGGCGCCCGCGCCGACCATGTTCTCGGCCAGCTTCAGGTAGTAGTCGAGGGTGTAGAGGTCCTCTTTCGGCGAGTTGAGGTCGCCGGTGTAGCACAGCGCGACCTCGGCGACGGTCGAGCCGGTCTCCCGCACGGCTTCGATCGCCGGCCGCATCTGCTCGACGTCGTTGAGCGCGTCGAAGATGCGGAAGATGTCGATGCCGACCTCCGCCGCCTCGGCCACGAACGCCGTGGTCACCTTGGTCGGATACGGCGTGTAGCCGACCGTGTTGCGGCCCCGCAGCAGCATCTGCAGGCACAGCCCCGGCATGTTGTAGCGCAACGCGGCCAGCCGCTCCCACGGGTCCTCGGCGATGAACCGCAGCGCTACGTCGTACGTCGCCCCGCCCCAGCACTCGACCGACAGCAGCTGGGAGGTCATCCGCCCGACGTACGGGGCGATCCGCAGCAGATCCTTGGTCCGCAGCCGGGTGGCCAGCAGCGACTGATGGGCGTCGCGGAAGGTCGTGTCGGTGACCTCGACGCCAACCCGGGACCGCAGATCGGCGGCGAACCCCTCCGGTCCGAGGTCGAGCAGCCGCTGCCGGGAGCCCTTCGGCGAGGGCACGGACAGATCCACTCCGGTCGGTCGCTTGACCCCGGGGTCCAACCGAGTGGGCGCCTCGCCGTACGGCTTGTTCACCGTGACCTCGGCCAGCCAGCGCAGCAGCTTGGTGCCACGGTCGGCCGGCGCATGGGTGGTCAGCAGCTGCGGGCGCTCCTCGATGAAAGAGGTCGAGATGTCCCCGGCGATGAAGTCGGAATCCTCCAGCACCGCCTGCAGGAACGGGATGTTGGTGCTGACACCGCGGATCCGGAACTCCGCCAGCGCCCGCCGGGCCCGGGCCACCGCGGCATCGAACGTCCGGCCGCGACAGGTGAGCTTGACCAGCATCGAGTCGAAGTGCGCGCTGATCTCCACCCCGACGTCGACCGTCCCGCCGTCCAGCCGTACGCCCGCGCCGCCGGCCGAGCGGTAGGCCGTGATCGTCCCGGTGTCGGGGCGGAACCCGTTGGCCGGGTCCTCGGTGGTGATCCGGCACTGCAGGGCGGCGCCGTTGATGCGCAGGATGTCCTGGGACAGCGCGAGGTCGGCCATCGACTCGCCTGCCGCGATCCTCATCTGCGCCTGCACCAGGTCGACGTCGGTGATCTCCTCGGTGACGGTGTGCTCGACCTGGATCCGCGGGTTCATCTCGATGAACACGTGCTGACCGGCGCGCGGTCCCTCAGTCTCGACCAGGAACTCCACCGTTCCCGCGCAGGAGTAGCCGATCGATTCGGCGAAGGTGACCGCATCGGTGCACAGCGCCGTACGCAGCTCATCGGAGATGTTCGGCGCCGGCGCGATCTCGATCACCTTCTGGTGCCGCCGCTGGATCGAGCAGTCCCGCTCGAACAGGTGCAGCGTGGTGCCCTGGGTGTCCGCCAGGATCTGCACCTCGATGTGCCGTGGCCGGCCCACCGCCTGCTCGATGAACACGGTCGGATCGCCGAAAGCGCCCTCCGCCTCGCGCATCGCCGCAGACACCGCTTCCTGCAGGATGGCCGGGTCGTCCACCCGCCGCATGCCACGGCCGCCACCACCCGCCACGGCCTTGACGAAGACTGGGAAGCCGATCTCATCGGCGCCGGCGAGCAACTCGTCCAGGTCCGCCGACGGCGGGGTGGACTTCAGGACCGGAATGCCCGCGGACCGGGCGGCCTGCAGTGCCCGGACCTTGTTGCCGGCCAACGTGAGTACCTCAGCCGGCGGGCCGATGAATGTGATCCCGGCCTCGGCGCAGGCCCGAGCCAGCTCCGGGTTCTCGCTGAGGAAGCCGTATCCGGGATAGATCGCGTCGGCCCCGGACTGCCTGGCGGCCCGGATGATCTCGGAAATGTCGAGATAGGCCCGGAC
>JBKPNA010000257.1:0-3924 GCA_046765695.1 Actinomycetota bacterium
GGTCTACACCGTCCGTCTCGCGCTGCTGTCCGGGCACGGGCGATGGGCGGGCCGGGACGTGCTGGCCGACCTGGCGAGTGGCGAGCCCGGCGGGCCGGTCGCGGTGCTTACCCGGGCTCGAGTACACCTGGGCGCCTGGCGGCGGTTTCGCGCCGTGCAGCAGGTGGTCGCGGACGAGGTGGCGACCGCGGCGGGACTGCTTGCCGTGGTGGGTATCGGGGAGGCGCCGGTAGGGCTGCAGGCGACGTTCAGTCTGTGGGCTGAGGCGGCGGCGCCCGCCGCGTTCGCCTATGGGCGGCCTGCGCATGGGGAGGTCGTGCGTCGGACCCGGGACGAGCACTGGTACGGCGAGGAGCTGTTCGCCCGCTTCGCGCCAATCGGATCATCGGGCTCCTGGGACGGGCGCGATCCGCTCCACGGCTGAAGCCCGCATGCGGCCGGCAGCGTCGACAGCCCGTCCGGATGTCCGGTCACGCCCAGTACGTGCACGTAGCGGCCGCCGACCTCGAGCACGAACACGAACACGAACACGAACACGACGTAGTGCACGGCAGGGTGAGCGCGCAGTCGACGTGGAAGAAATAGATCGCGAGCACGCTGGTCGCGGGAGTGCGGGTTTTCCCGGCCGTCCGCCGGGTGGTGGTCGGGCCGTGGGGGACCGCCGACGACGCTTCGACGCCCACCTCGACGCCACAGTCGCCGAACTCCTCGCCTGCGACGACCGCCTGCGCGGCCTCGCGGTAACGGCTCGCGCCGAGGGCGGCCTCGTGCATCTCACCGGCGACGTGAAGACCCCGGCCGAGCTGGCCGAACTGCGCCGGCTCATCGGGCTGCTTGCCGGGGTGCACGGCGTGTGGGACAGGGTGCGGGTGGCCGGGCGGGAGCCGGTCACACTGGACCTGGGCTGCGGCGGCTTCCCCCAGTACCCGACGAACATCGGGGTCGACCGCAGGCGCACCCCCGCCGTCGCGGTGCAGGCAGACCTCGCGCGGCCGCTGCCGTTCGGTACCGCCGTCGCGGACCGGATCTTCCTCGTGCACGTGCTCGAACACCTGCTCGACTTCCTGCCGCTGGTTGACGAGTGTCACCGGGTGCTGCGGCCGGGCGGGCGTCCTGCATGTCCTGTCGCCGTGGTGGCGCCACGTCAACGCCGTCGCCGACCCGACCCACGTCCGCCTCCTGGATACCCAGACGTTCAAGCAGATTTGCACCCAGCCCGACGCGCCCCGGTGGCACGCGCTGCACGTCAGCCGGGACGAGTCGACGGTGTTTCGCGGACCTCACCCCGGTTGGGCCGGAGCACGAGCCCGACCCGGTGCACCCTGCGCGGTTCTTCGACTGAAGCCATCGAGGTCGGGCGAACGCGGTGCCGACCAACCGCGGGGACATCCAAGCCCCAACTCGGGGACCGGCTGTGGCTTATCGGCGGCGTGGAGACGCTGCTGGTCGTTTCGCGGCGGCCGTCGCGCTGTGGTTGGCGACGGGTTGGTGCGCGGGACTCATCGGCTTTGGCTGTCCGTCGCGTAGCTGGCACGCCCAGCAACTCGGGTTCAGCAGCAAGAATTGACTATCTCGACC
This sequence comes from Actinomycetota bacterium, assembly GCA_046765695.1. Classification (GTDB taxonomy): domain Bacteria; phylum Actinomycetota; class Actinomycetes; order Propionibacteriales; family Propionibacteriaceae; genus Microlunatus. The sequence goes on from JBKPNA010000257.1 coordinate 1,579, forward strand.
AGGTTGTTCACGATGCTGACCGCGACGTCGGATGATCTTGTGCGGTCTGCTGGGTGAACCAGTCCCCGGTCGGGGACGGACGCAGCTGCCGGGCTCGTCGCGGTCACGGCCGTGTGTGCCGCTCGGCCGCATGTCGTCGCGTGCTCGCACCGCAGCTGATCGGATCACGGGGATTCGATCAGCTGTAGCGTCCCTCGTCCTCGATGATGATGACGCCCTCGCCCTTGCCCATCGGCCCGATCACGTGCCCGGTCAACCCCAGTACGGCGGCTTCGTTGGTGGGGCTGTGGCCGACGACCCGAGCACGTCCACCGTCGGGCAACGCGGTGAAGATCCGGCCCAGTGCGGCGCCGAGCACCCGCGCCTCCTGCTCGACCAGGTTTCGCGTCGACGGCCCGCATGTCCGCAACGGATGCGCCCTTGCCCGCCGTCTTGCTCACCTCCCGCCACTGGTCCTCGACCGCCGAGCGGAGCCCGTCTTCCAGGGTGATCGGCACCTCGGTCTGATCAGTGGCACGCCGGAAGATGGTGATCACTTCGGTCGCCCGGGCGGCGCCGCTGGACACGAATGACGAGTAGGGGGGCCTCAGTGCGTCGCGACCGATGCTTTCCGCGTCGGCGATGCCCTGCTCGGACAGCCGGTCTCCGTCGTTGTCGGTGTGTCGGCGCAGTTCGACATAGCGCATGGGCTGTTGGTTCCCCGCGAGCTCTGCCGTGAACCCGGTTCGCCTTTTACGGTCGGGCTCGCAAGGGCGCACAGCCACGATCGGGCCGGGCGGGCGTGTTGGCGGATGCACGTGGGGCAGCCGCGGCGACACGAGGTGAGCATGTCGGGGTACGGGCGCCCATAGGCTCGCCGGGCTCAACGGGCTGGTCCGGGTCGTTGTGGGCGGTGGCGCGGCTACCGGCGAGGTGGCCGCGCATCCGGGCGAGGTCGACGGCGCCCTGATCAGAGCCGGTACGCCTTGTTGACCTTCGCCCACGCCTCGGGCAGTCGAGCTTCCAGGGCGCGCGCCGCGGCCCGCTGCTCGGCGAGCAGCACTCCGAAGGTGAACGCATGGCTGGACGAGCTCGGCGTCGTAACCGACCTGCGTGCCCGGGCCGACGCCATCCGCGCGGCGGCACACGCGGCGTTCACCGTCCAGGGACCGCACGGGCCCAGTACGACTACGAAGTGGACCTCGCCGGGCGATACCGCCTGTACGCGGACGCCAACGGCCTGCCGACGGCGCTCGCCCCGCCTGGCGCTTCTGCCCGGCGCCATCGCCGCAGTAGCACAACACGATGCCTTCCCCTGGCGAACCGGGCCTGGTCGTCGGGGCGTCAGGCTGGGCTCGGCTCGATGCACACCCCGGGCACCTGGCCGCACGGTGACGTCCAGGCCCTGGCCTGGCACGCACAGCGCGGCGACGACGCGAAGGCTCGTCAGGCTCGAGCGGTTGCTCCGGACCACGTCCCACGACGGCCTCCTACCGAAGGCCTACCAGAGCGAGGGGGAGTGGACCGCCCGCCACTGGTTCGGCTGGTCCGGCGCCGCCCTCGGTTGCCTGCTGATCGCGTCCACGTTCCAGGTGCCGACCTCGTTGTACTCGAGCCGTACGACGGCCACGACGCGCGGGTGGACGTCATCGCAGCGCCATGCCGGGACGCGGGCGCGGATCGCGTCGAGCTCGTCCTCGTCAGTTCTTGAACCAGGTGCTCGGCTAACCGGGCGGGCGGGTCCGGGTGCCCCGTACCCGTCTCACCGGTCACCGTCACGGCGTCACATCGACGCCGGTGCAGATTCCTTCTGCTGCAGCGCGAACAGGCTGGTGTAGCCACCCGACCAGTCCGGCGGGATGAGGCAGGGCCGCGGGTCGTGGTGGGCCCAACGCGCCCGCTGCCCGCGGACCACCTCTTCGGCGTGGCTGGAGGGCAGCGGGTTCGCGGTGTAGGGCAGGGCGTCGGCCGCCTTGTAGACGTTGAGCAGCAACGGCCTGCCGATGGGGGAGTCGTTGGCCGCCGAGTGGTGTGCGGTGCGGCAGTTGTGGATGGTCACCGAGCCCGCGGGGCCGGCCAGGTACGTGGTGCGCTCGGTGTCGAGGCTGGCGGCGTCGCGGTCCGAGAGCGCCCCTGCCCAGGCGCCGTCGTCGCCGTACAGGTCGTACAGCGGGCCGTCGTGACTGCCCGGCAGCACCCCGAGGGGCCCCTGCTCCATGCCGCAGTCATACAGGTAGGTCCCGAAGGTCAGTGGCGTGTAGTTGGTGTGCGGCCAGTACTGGATGTCCTGGTGCCACTTGACCTCGGCGCCCCCGCGCGCCCACTTGAAGTTGAGCTTCGAGTGGTGGAACGCGACGTCCGGTCCGA
>JBKPNA010000258.1:0-2159 GCA_046765695.1 Actinomycetota bacterium
CGTCGGTGCTCCGCGGCTGCGGCGGCCACGACGCGTTCCTGCGGACCTATCGAGGGCTGTACACCGACCGGGAGGCCGCCCAGTTCCTGATCATGGATGCGCGGTTTCCGCGGTCGATCATGCACGGCCTGGTAGCGGCCGCCGACAGCCTGCGGCGGGTCACCCAGAACAACATGCTGGCCGCACGCCAGTCGGAGGTCGCCGCCCGGGCGCTGGGTCAGCTCCGGGCCCGGCTGGAATACGCGGAGGTCGACGACCTGCTGGACAACCTCAACTCCGAGATGGCTGAGGTGCAGAGTGTCGCGGCCCGGGTGACTCAGGCGGTGTCGACCAACTACTTCGCCGCCGCCGAACCGGCAGCCTGGATCACCGAGGGGACGCGCTGATGCGGCTGAGCATCGACCACCGGACCGGGTTCCGGTACGCCAGCCCCGTCAGGTCCTCCTACAACGAGGCTCGGATGACTCCGGCAGCCACCGAGCACCAGACGGTGTGGAGCAGTCGGCTGAGCATCGAACCTGCTGCATGGAGCTTCAGCTACACCGACTACTGGGGCACCACGGTGACCACGTTCGAGCTGCACGACCCGCACGAAGAGCTGACGGTGCATGCCCAGGCGGTGGTGGAGGCGCATGGGGACGACCTCACCTGGGACGTCGACCGCCGGGTCGCCCCGAATGATCTCGGCTGGCCGGCTCTCCGGGACCGGGGCGTGATCGATCCGATGACGGAGTTCCTGGTGGTCAACGAGCGCACCCGCGCCCCGGACGAGCTGCTGGCGCTGGCCGCCGAGAAAGCCGATGCACCGCCTCGGTTGGCCGGACTGGACATCTGCGGCCTGATCCATGATCGGCTGACCTATTCGCGCGGTTCGACCGAAGTCAACAGCACGGCACGCGAGGTGTGGGAGCTGGGGCGCGGGGTCTGCCAGGACTTCTCCCACGTCGCTCTCGGGGCACTGCGCTCCATCGGACTGCCCGCCCGCTACGTGTCCGGCTACCTCCATCCCGGTCCCAACGGCGCCAACAGGACGGTGACCGGCGAAAGTCATTCCTGGGTGGAATGGTGGTGCGGCAGCTGGGTCGCCTACGACCCGACGCTGCGCCGCCGGCTCAGCGACGGCTACGTCCGGGTGGGTCACGGCCGCGACTACGGCGATGTCGCTCCGCTGCGTGGGACCTACGCCGGAGGCTCCTCAACGATGTTCGTCACTGTGGAGATGACGGAGCTAGGGTGACCAACGCCCCGGGGGATTATGTTGGCTCCCATGAGCAACTACGGGCAGCAACAGCCCTACGGCCAGAACCCCAACCCCTACGGCCAGCAGCCCCCGTACGGGCAGCCCCAGCAGCAGCCGTACGGGCAGCCGTCGCCCCGGCCGGGTCAGCCGCCGTACGGCCAGCAGCCCCCATACGGGCAACAGCCCCCGCCGTACGGGCCGCAACCCGGGCAGTGGACGCCACAGCCGCCCATCGCCAGGAAGCCGACGCTGGTCTACCGGCAGCTGCCGGTGGTGACAATGGAGCAGGTGCCCGGCCGCGAGATCACCGAGGTGCTCGGTGAGGTGATCGGGGTCGTCGCCCGCACCCGCGAGCTGCGACCCGACCTGCGCAGCGGGAACCCGATCGACGGCTACGTGACGATGCTGACCGAGTCCCGTCAGGAAGCCGTCGGCCGGTTGCTGGAGATGGCTCAGGATGCGGGCGCCGACGCGGTGGTCGGGCTTCGCTTCGACTGCAGCGAGATCACCCAGTCGCTGAGCGAGGTCGCCGCGTACGGCACGGCGGTGCGGTTGGTGCCCGTGGCGGGCGACGACGGGGTACCGGAAGAGGAAACGCCCACGACCAGCGAACGAACCGGTTCCACCGCCGCGCCAGCCGACCAGTCGGGTGGCCAGTGGCCGCCGAGTTCTTGGCCGTCGAGCAGCTGAGGTCGCGACCGGGCGCGAGCCGATAGATCAAAGGGAGAGCTGATGGCAAGCAAGAAGGAGGCGCCGCACTCGGCGCCTGACGACGAGACCAAGCGCAAGTTCCGCGAGGCTCTGGAGGCCAAGAAGGGGCGGCAGGGGGAGGCGCACATCGACAACGAGTCGACCACCCAGCACGCCCACGGCCCAGTGGAGACCAAGCGCGCTTTCCGTCGCAAGACGGGTTGAGAGC
>JBKPNA010000259.1:0-4348 GCA_046765695.1 Actinomycetota bacterium
GCCTTGGCCGTCTCCTCGTCCACCAGCGCGGGCAGCGCACGATAGTAGGAAAAGCCTGTTCTCGGCTGCGCCTGATTGGCGGCTTCGATGCCACTCCCGAATGATTTGTCGTCGTCGATCCCGCTGACCTCTCCGGTCGCCGGGTCGACGAAGATGTTGCCCCCGTGGCGGTCGCTCTGCCCGGTGATCGCGTCGAAAAGCTGCAGGTCGGACATGCCTTTCTGCACATTTGGGTCCGTGAAATCGACCCACTGGTAGATTCTCTTCGACACGTCGTAGTATTTTCCGTCCCGCTCTTCTATCTGCTTGTCGCGTATCCAGTTCGGTAATTCTCGTTTGGAATACTCCGGGGGCAGATGTACCTCCTTGTTCCTCTCGATCGAGAACAGTGCCGAGCCGGGGACGGCGCCGGACACGACGCCGAGAACGTTGTGCACCTTTGCGAAGGCGTTGTGCGCAATGAGGTTCGGCATGCCCAGGAATCTGGCGACGCGGGTCGAGGCAACGGCGTACTGTGACACGGCGTTCACGTTGTGGTGCGCCTTGAAGAACACAGTGGCCTCGCCGTCCACCTTCGCGGCCCGCATCGGCGGGGCGTCGGCGTTCAACGCCGCCCGCTTGACGACGTTGAGCGTTCTGGCCGGGGCACCGGTCCGGTCGATGACCAGGTGCTTTCCCCGGACGAAGGTGGCCCTTCTGGCGAGCTTCCTCTTCTTGGTGGTGCCTTTGTTCTTCCCCACCGGACTTCTCCTTCAGCGGTCAGTCGACGGTCGCCTTGTAGCCCAGGGCGAGGTTGATGTCGGAGAGCGATGACTTGTCGCCGTTCAGGGCGAACCGCCAGTCAGAGCCTTGGCTGCTGACGCTCAGCCGGTTGGTGAGGAGCACCTTGCCGTTCTCCAGCGTCCAGTCCGGGTCGCCGTTGAGCACCATCGTCACCTCCCCCGGCCCAGCGACGTCGAACCAGGCGTAGATCTCGGGGATCTGACGGCTGGCCATCGCCGGGAACATATCGGTGGAGAAGGTCAGCACGAGCTCGTCGTCGTCGCTGCCGAGGAACGCCTCCCAGGCGTCGGGGAACTCGGCCGCCACATCCACGAAGCGGAACGTCGAGTACGGCTTGAGCAAGCCCTTGACCGCGTTCGCGAACACCTGGTCGCCGCTGTCGGCGGTGTAGCGGACCGTGAGGACGACGTCACCCAGCTGGCTCGGGTCGTCGACCGAGCGGCGGCCGGTCAGCTCGAGTCGCCAGGTGGAGACGGCGCCGGTGCCCTCGAACGGCAGATAGCGGTCGTCGTCGAGGTCGAGCCGGAACATGCCGTTGTTCTCGTCCCCGTCCGGCGCATGCGACAGCGCGACCTGCTGCCTCGCGCGCCAGTCGGCGCGTAGTGTCTCGGGCGCGACTCCCTTCGGATCGAGCAGGTGCTTCACCGCCTTGAGGTCCGGCTGCAGCACGGTCTTGGAGGTGAGCTGGGTCAGGATCGCGTTCGGCCTACTGGCTTCGCCGTCGGCGCCGAGGAAGTCAACGGAGAGCCACCGGATCTGGCGGCGGTAGTGGCCGGGGAAGTCGTAGTCGAACACGGCTTCGGTCAGGCCGAACTCGCAAACCCCGGTGCTCTTGAACCGCAGCAGCGCCACCGGGTCCAGGTCCGCAAGCGAGATCCGCTTGACGATCTCCAGGCCGCGGCTGTCGGCGTCCTGGTAGGCCTTCGCCATCCGCTCCAGGTCGAGGCCGAGGGTGTCCCCGGCCAGCAGCCCGTTGCGCCGGCTTTCCCAGTAGAGCGGCCGGACGAAGGTCGCCTCGCTCTCGGCGGCACCCCGCTCGAACTGGAAGGCGCGTTCAGCCGCCTTCGCCATGTCGTAGGCCATGTTGTACGCCTGCAGGTAGAGCCCGGACAGCTTCCCGGACATCCACCGGTAGAGCTGGGTGTTGCTGAACTTCTCCCGCAGGAACGTAGTCACCGACTCGTTCTGCGCAATCTGCTGCACGGTGATGTCCAGGTCTCGCTGCGCGACCGTGAGCTGATGGGCGGCCGCCTGGGACTGCTGGGCGATCTGGGCCAGGTCGCTGCTCGCCAGGCTCAGCTGCAGCTGCCATTCCTCCTGCATCCTCAGCTGGTTGGCAAAGATGCCGAGGACCTCACCAGTCATGCTCAGGCCCTCGCCGAGAGACTCCGAGAACTCCGAGAACTCCTCGATGCTCGAGCCGGCCTGCTCCCCACCCACCTCGACGCCCATGATGAGGGGCCCGAGCTTCGACTGGGGGATCGCGTGGGAGATCGCGGACGCTAGCTTCAGGGCGGCCGCCGCTCCGTGCGCGACCGAAGCGGAGATCATCATGCCGATCTGCGCCTGCTCCAGCTGGCTGAGCCCCTGGTCCAGCAGCCGCTGGTAGTGGGCCTGACGGTTGCGGGCCGCGGCCTGGCTCTCGGCGAGCTCGGCGATGTTCGCCCGGGCGATGGCGACCTGTTCCTCCTTGATCGCGCGGGTCATGGTGAGGATCGCGCCCTCGTGCCGGCTCTGCAGCAGGCTGAGCTCCTCCGCATCGCCCCTTTCCAGCACGCTCAGCAGATCGTTGCCCAGCTGGCTCAGCCGCTGCACCAGGTCCTGAGCTCTGCGCAGCATGAACTCGAAGCGGTAGTGCGGCGTTGCCACCGCTCCCGCCGCTGCGACCGCCTGCTCGACCCCGGCACCCCCGGCGACCGCCTGCACGAGCGCGGCCGGGTCCAGCGGCGGGCTGAACAGCGGTAGCGGCTGGCTAACACCGAGGATGTCCAGTGACTGCCGGATCTTGCGCAGCCGATCCTCCACGCGAGTCCAGTAGTCGCCCAGCACACTGTTCTCGGGGATGAAGAAGTACGAGTCGTCGGTGGTGGGCACCGCACTCGCGTGGACGAGGTTCGTTCCGTTCTTTCCGTTGCTCTGGCCCGCCCAGCTCAGCAGGAAGTCGTACTCCCCCCGCTCGTGACCGAGCTGCCCGTAGTACTCGGCTTCCCGCATCGGCCTCGATCCCAGCCGGCGGGGCCGCGGGCCCAACAGGTCGCCGGCGAGCAGGTAGAGCATGCGTGCCTCGTCGACACTCTCCGGCGTGTACTGCCGGAAGAGCATGTCACCCCAGTCGAGCAGGTTGTCGATGTAGCCCATCACCACGGAACGGCGGTAGGCACCGTGCCGCATCGCGGCGATCGCGTGCGGGTCGAAGGGATCGTCGAGATACCTGCGGGTCGCCGCCGCGAGCCCGCCGACCATCAGGTCGTACTGACCCGGCAGCCGGCCGAGGATCCCGGTCGCCTCCTGTGCGCTTGCCAGGGCGGCCTGAGCCGACGCCCGAACGGACGGATCGCGGAGAGTCGCCACGGCGCTCGTCGCGGCCGTGACAAACCCATCGAGGTCGTGAGCCAGTTTCGGCAGGTCGCCGCGGAGGACGACTGCCTCGACGTCGCTGACCGGGCGTTCCTGCTCGAACACCGGAGCAAGCACGCGCAGGCCGTCCAGCCTCCCGGCAAAACCTGGGTCTGGGCCCGCTCCGTCCAGAGCGGATGTCAACACGCCGAGTGCGGCCTTGCCGGTGTCGACCAGGGCGTTGACGTCCACCGCACGGAACGGCAGGAAGCGCCACCGGTCCCGGCCGTGTGTTGGGTCGAAGACGTACTCGTACCACTGCTTCGCCTCGCTGAACCGCTGGGCCTCGTTCAGTGCCTGCGCGATCAGCAGCGGCGCATGGAAGAACGCCTCCCAGTAGTACAGGCCGTTGGCGCTGTCGAAGTCCAGGTGTGAGCTGACCGGCAGGTGGTCCTTGTCGACCCGGTCTGGCTGCACCTGGATGACGGTCGCCGCCGAACGGCGGGTGTCGAACGCCGGCGTCTCGTCGGTCTCCTGGGTGGCGGTGTCGAGTACGGCCGCGACGCCGCCGGAGAGCAGCCGCTGGTTGAGGGTGACGGCGGTGCCGCTGGTCAGCCGGACGATCTCGTACTGGACCGTGGATTTCTCGTACGGCAGGGTGAGCGGTACGCCGGCTGGGCCGGTTCGTGAGTACCTCGCGTAGCGGTCACCGCGGAACAGGTACAGCGTGGCCGCGGTCTCGCAGGCACTGTCCACCCCGGCTTGGAACAGATGCGGCAGGTTGGCCCAGTTGCCGAAGATCGGCTTCAGCGCGATCGGGGAGTCCAGCTCCTGCCCCGCCGCGAGCCGGCCGTACCGATCGCCGGAGAACACATAGATCTGGCCGCCGAGCTCGACGAGTGCATCCACGTCGATCGAGCACCTCTTCGGGTAGCCGGTGTCGACCATGTCGGGCACCGGCCCGGTGCCGAGCGTGTAGCGCACGAATCGGTTGCCACTGGTCAGGAAG
>JBKPNA010000260.1:0-6256 GCA_046765695.1 Actinomycetota bacterium
GCTCAAGGCCGACCGGGCAACCCCTGCGAAGCTGCCCAGGTCGACCGACGAGGCAGCGTTACGCAGCTCCTCACTGCTGACCCCTAACGATGTCAGCAGCGCCAGCGCCTGCCCGTAGAGGCTCCTGAACTGGCCACCGTAGCCGGGCAGAGTGGTGGCCAGCCGGGTCAACGACCAGACGACTGAGCCGAGCACGATGACGATGAGCAGGTAAACGGTCAGCAACGTGATGATGCTGGCCACGAGGGATGGAACCCGGCGAGCGACCAGCCAGGACCGCATCGGATGCACGGTGATCACGATGGTGAGCACCAGGAAGAATGGGCCGACGATGCTGGAGGCCTGCCGCAGCCCCGCTCCGGCCACGACCAGCCCGGCGAGGATAAGGACCCCGAACAACGGTGGCGGGAGGTTGGTGTCCGAGGCCTGCTCCGGCTTACGCGGCGCCTGGACCAGCGGTTGGTCGGGGTTCTCGGCCTCCGGCTTGCTCGTACGGGCGGGCATCGGCGGTGCATCCCCTCACAGTGGTCGTCGGCCTGTCGGTCGCCAGGCCCGCGGAGTCGTCAGTCTGCCAGGTCAGCCTGCCGTCCGGGCTGCGGGGAGGCTGTCGTCGTTGGGCTTTCTGGCCCGAAAACAACCGGAGCCAGCCTGATGATCATGCAGACGCGCTTGACACAGGCTTGGCGCGCCGCGTTCCATGGATCACAATAGTCACTACAGCATCGTTACTTGATCGGGGCGGGGCCATGGCGGACAGCGCCGACACCTTTCTTGGGGTGGTCGCGACCCTTGCCGTCATCACCATCCTCGCGACTGGCGCCAGCGGCGGCACTCTGCCATCCGCCGGCACGACGACGACTACGACTACTACTTCGACCGGAACGACCACATCGCGACTGACGGGAGCCTCAACCCAGTCGACCAACATTCCCAACGGCACCCTGCTCAGCTGCGGCGGCAAGTTGATCTCCACTGACACGGCAAACTTGGGCGGCGGGGCGATGACCCTTGAGGTCTTCTACTCACCTGTCAACGGCGGCCGCAACTGCGCGGTCGTGACCAAAACTGGCACGGCGGTCAACCGCCCCGGTCAGCTGGTGATCACACTGCAATTCAACAGCTACGACGGACGCAAGTGGCCGCGCTACGCAATCGCCCGCAGCACCCCCAATGCCACCCGGGTCGGCGGGGTGTACATCGACAACACCGACGACAAGTGCGTACGCGCCTGGGCCCGGTTCCTGCCTGCCGGCGGTGGCAGGACGGTCACCGTCAGGTCCGGCAAGGTCGGTTGCGGGTAGTTCTGCACAGGGTGGTCAGATTTGCCGCGTACTCGCGGCACGAGTGACCAGCTTGTCCCGGGACAGCGTCCTCAGCGTCCAGTGCCGGCGTACACGATCGCCGCCTCGGCGCTGTCCAGCCCGAAGGCGGTGTGCGCCGCAGCAACCGCCCGGTCAACGTCGTCCTGATCCACCACCACTGAGATCCGGATCTCCGAGGTGGAGATCATCTCGAGATTGACCCCCGCGTCGGCCAGCGCCGAGAAGAACTTCGCCGTCACGCCGGGATGTGACCGCATCCCGACGCCGACCACCGACACCTTGCCGATCTGGTCGTCGTAGAGCACGTCGGAGAATCCCACGGCGGCCTTGAGCGCGTTCAGGGTCTCCATGGCAGCGCGCCCGTCGGTCTTGGGCAGGGTGAAGGAGATGTCGGTGCGCCCGGTCTCCACCGCGGACACGTTCTGCACGATCATGTCGATGTTGATGTCGGTCTCGGCGACGGCGGTGAAGATGCGCGCTGCCTCGCCGACGCGGTCCGGCACGCCGACGATGGTGATCTTGGCCTCGCTTCGGTCGTGAGCCACGCCGGAGATGATCGCCTGCTCCATCTCGCTTCCTTCCTGAAGTTCCTGCACCCAGGTGCCGTCCCGGTCGGAGAACGAGGAGCGTACGTGCACCCGAACGTTTTCCCGCCGCGCGTACTCCACGCAGCGCAGATGCAGGATCTTGGCGCCACAGGCGGCCATCTCCAGCATCTCCTCGTAGCTGATCTCCGGGATTCGCCGTGCGGCCGGCACGATCCGCGGGTCAGCGGTGTAGACACCGTCCACGTCGGAGAAGATCTCGCAGTAGTCGGCGCCGAGCGAGGCGGCCAGCGCGACCGCCGTGGTGTCGGACGCGCCACGACCCAGCGTGGTGACGTCCTTGGTGTCCTGCGCGACTCCCTGGAAGCCGGCGACGATCACGATGTCGTCCTGGTCCAGGGCGCTGGTGATCCGGCCGGGGGTGATGTCGATGATCCGGGCGTTGCCGTGAGTCCCGGTGGTGATGATCCCGGCCTGGGAGCCGGTCAGCGACCGTGCGTGCATGCCCTGGTCGTGGATGGCCATGGCCAGCAGAGCAGCGCTCATCCGCTCGCCGGCGGTGAGCAGCATGTCCAGCTCGCGGGGTGGCGGCAGCGGTGAGACCTGCAGAGCCAGATCCATCAGCTCGTCAGTGGTGTCACCCATCGCCGAGATGACGACCACGACGTCATGACCTTTCGCCTTGGTGGCGACGATTCGTTTGGCCACCCGCTTGATGCTGTCGGCATCGGCCACCGACGAGCCGCCGTACTTCTGTACTACGCGGCTCACGCCGTCTCCTGGTGCTCGCTCACAGGTCCTCTCTCCTCAGCGGAACTCACCCTAGTCTGACCGGGCCGAGTAGCCCCTTCGAGCCGCGAGGCCAGTGAAATACTGGACCGGTGGTGGAGCAGGAGCCTTTACGGATCGGGGACGAAGAGCGCAACAAGGCAGCGGCGCTGCTCAGCGACCACATGGCCGAGGGGAGGCTGACCCAGAGCGAGTTCAACGACCGGCTCGGGCTGGTCCTTGCCGCCAAGACCGCCGCCGACCTCGAACCAGTCTTCGTCGACCTCCCCGGACCCAATCCTGGCCGCCCAGCCGACCTGGAGAGGCTGGAGCAGCAGGAGCGCAGGGAGGCGAACCAGCTGCTGGCCGAGACGAGGGCGAAGCACACTATCGCCAAGGCCGATCCGCGACTGGTCGCCGCTGTGGCGGTGGCCTCCGGTGTGGCCTGGACTGCCGCAGTGATCATCTACTTCACGCTGTACCAGGACTGGAAGATCTTCATCGTCCCCATCGCCTTGACCATCGCGCTGGCCAAGATCAAAGGGCAAACCGCTGAACCCCGGGGCTGAGGTCCGCTGGGGGATCGTCGGGCCCGGCCGGATCGCGTCCTCGGTGCTGCCCGACTTCGCCCATGTGCCCGGGACCTCGGTGCTTGCCGTGGCCAGCCGCTCGGTCGAGCGGGCGCAGCGGTTCGCGGCGGATCACGGGATCGAGCGGGCGTACGGGTCGTACGGCGAGATCATGGCCGACGCCGATATCGACGCCCTTTATGTCGCCACGCCGCATCCGCAGCACTACAAGATCGCGCTGGCGGCCATCGCCGCGGGCAAGGCGATTCTGGTCGAGAAGAGCTTCACGGCAACCGTCGCCGGCACTGAGGAGATCATCGAGCTGGCCCGGCAGCGGGGTGTGTTCGCCATGGAGGCGATGTGGACCCGGTTCCAGCCCGCGATCGTCGCCGCCCGGCGGTTCGTCGAGGACGGGGCCATTGGTGAGGTCCGGCAGGTCCAGGCCGACCTGGGGGTGGACCGGCCGTACGACCCGGCCGACCGGCTGTTCGACCCGGCGCAGGGCGGTGGCGCGATGCTCGACCTCGGGGTCTATGTCGTCTCGTTCGCGCAGTACTTCCTGGGCGCGCCCGACTCGGTCGGCGTGGTTGGCTCTCTGGCGCCCACCGGTATCGACCAGGAAGCCGGGCTGCTGCTGAAGTATCCCGACGGACGGGCCGGGTCGTTGTTGATCTCTTTGCGCAACCCGACGCCCGGGGCGGCCCGGTTGCACGGGACCGGCGGGTGGCTCGATGTCAAGCCGCGGTTTCACCATCCCAACGAGATCGTCCTCGGCCGGACCGGCCACGAGCCGGAGACCATCGTTGAGCCGCGGCTGGGCAAGGGCTACGCCTCCGAGCTGATCGAGGTCACCGAAGCGGTCCGGGCTGGGCGTACGGAGAGTGCCATCATGCCGCTGAACGACACCCTGACCGTGCAGCGGATCCTGAACGAGGCCTGTGAGCAGCTCGGCGTACATCACTCAGAGGACCTCTCCGTGGACGTCTGACCTTCTCCACCGCGGCTCGAACACCCCTTAGTCCGGTCGAACACCCATTGCAAAGGGTGTTCGACCGGATGAAATGTGTTCGAGCGTGTGGGAACGGGTGAGAGGTTCAGGCCTCGACGAAGCGGCGACCCTCGAAGGCCCGGCCCAGGGTCACCTCGTCGGCGTACTCGAGGTCACCGCCGACTGGAAGACCACTGGCCAGCCGGCTCACCCGTACGCCCATGGGCAGCAGCAGTCGGCTCAGGTAGGTGGCGGTCGCCTCACCTTCCAGGTTGGGGTCGGTGGCCAGGATGACCTCGTTGACCGTGCCGTCGGCCAGCCGCAGGCAGAGCTCCCGGATCTTCAGGTCGGCCGGCCCAATGCCGTCGATCGGGCTGATGGCTCCACCGAGCACGTGATAGAGGCCGCGGAACTCCCGCGTACGTTCGACGGCGACGACGTCCTTGGACTCCTCGACCACGCAGATCACCGTCTGGTCGCGCCGCGGGTCCCGGCAGATCCGGCACTGGGCCTCCTCCGAGACGTTGAAGCAGATCTCGCAGAACTTGACTGTGTCTTTGACGAGTTTCAGCGTGTCGGCGAGCCGCAGTACGTCCTCGGCGTCCGCCGCCAGGATGTGGAACGCAAGCCGCTGGGCGCTCTTCGGTCCGATGCCCGGGAGCCGCCCCAGTTCGTCGATCAGGTCCTGGACCGGACCCTCGTACACCCCGGCTCCTCTTAGAAGGGCAGTCCGCCGCCGAGTCCACCGGCGAGCGGCCCGAGCTTGCTGGCGGCCAGCGCCTGCGCCTGAGTGGTCGCGTCGCGTACCGCGGCGAGAATCAGGTCGGCCAGCGTCTCGGTGTCTTCCGGATCCACCGCCTCCGGCTTGATCGTCAGCCCGACCAGCTCTCCTGTCCCGGTGACCGTTGCGGTGACCAGGTCGCCGCCTGCCGACCCCCGGACCTCCGTCTCGGCCAGCTCCTGTTGCGCAGTGAACAGTTGCTCCTGCATGGCCTGGGCCTGCGCCAGCAGGCCGGACATGTCACCTTCGGGGATCATCGCCACACTCCTTGTCGTACGCCCCGCTCAGCCTAGGGCGTGTATGGAAAAACGCCCTATGCCTCGGGCTCGTCCTCGGCAATGATCTCTGCCCCGAGATGACGGGTCAGCAGTTCGCGGTGGGACGTGGCTGCCTCGTCGAGGTCGGTGTCGTCCCGGCTCGCCACGACATCACGCTCGTCCGGGCCGTCCTCGATCGGCCCGCGATCGGTCCGGGTTGGCCGGATGCCGTGCCTGGCCTGGTCGCGCGCCCGCTGCTCACTCGGGCTCGGCGGCGAGGCCGGGCTCGGCGGCGGGGCAGGGCTCGGCGCGGAGGGCGGCTCGGCGGCAGCCGGCGTACGCAGGGGGCCGCCGGAGCCGGAGCCGGAGCCCGGGTCGACCATGGTTTCGATCTTGAAGTCCGCACCGAGGACGACCACGATCGCCTCCCGCAGCACGTCCTCGCTGCCGCCGCGACCGAAGCTGTCCCGCGCCCCGGCATTGGACATGGCCAGCAGCAGGGTGTTGTTGCGCACCTCGGCGACCTGGGCGTTCTGACTCAGCAGGATCCAGGTGAACCGCCGCTTGCCCTTGACCTCCTCCAGGATCTCCGGCCACAGCCGGCGTACGTCGGTCACCGTCAAGCCTGCTGCTGGTGAGGCGTCGGCTCGGGCCGGCGGTCCGGCGCCCAGGGCCGTGTCGTCGGACTCACCGCCGGCCGCCCCCCTCAGATCCTTCGACGGCGGCGGTCCATCGACGCTCTCCGCCGGCCGGTGCGGCGCAGACGCAGGCTCAGCCGGCGGAGCCTGCGGTGTCGACGCTGGGGTGCTGTCAGCCACGCCGATCCGCCGCTCCAGCCGATCGAGCCGAGCATGGATGCCGCGATCGTCGACGTCGGCGCCGGGCACCAGCACCCGGGCGCACATCAGCTCAAGATGCAGCCGCGGCGCGGTGGTCCCCCGCATCTCGGTCAAGCCGGTCGCGATCACCTCGGCCGCCCGGGTCAGCTCGCCCGGCCCCAGCGACGCTGCCTGGGAGGCCAGCCGC
>JBKPNA010000261.1:0-6052 GCA_046765695.1 Actinomycetota bacterium
CGGCGAGACCTCCGGCGGCGTGCGGGTGGGCGACGTCACCATCGCGGACCTGGTGCCCGAGGCGCTGCGACAGAACCTGTCCCGGCTGGTGATCGGCGAGGTACGCGGCGGCGAGGCGGGTGCGATGTTCGAGGCCATGCAGGCCGGCACCGGAACCCTCTCCACCACTCACTCGCACTCTGCCGAGTCGACGATGGACCGCCTCGCTTCTCGGGTCGCCCAGGGCGGGGTGCTCACGGTCGAGGAGGCGTACCGGCAGATCGCCCACAACATCCACCTCTTCATCCACGTCCGGCTGATCGACGAGACGTGGAAGGGCGGCGGCCGTCGGCGCTACATATCCGAGATCCGGCAGGTGACCCGGGCGATCGAGAACGGCAGGCCCGTGACACACCTCACCTACCAGGCCAGCGGCACCCCGGGCCAACCCGCCGGCTTCTTCCCCGACGCGGACTTCGAGGCCGAGCTGCTGCCCTTCCGGCGGCCGTTGCCCCACGCCAGCACCAAGCCGAGCGGACAGTCGTGACCGGCGTCGCGGCGGCCACCGCCGGCATGCTGATCGTGGCGGGCCTGCTTGGCATCGGCCGCGGGCTGCACCGGACCGAGCCGCGACCCCAGGCACGGCCGGCCGAGAGCCTCGCCGGCTGGTGGGCTGGACTGACCCGCCGCCCCGCCGGCCCTCGCGGCCGGCGGCGCGACCTCGTCCTGCTCGGCAGCGTGCTCACCGGTTTTCTCATCGCGGCGATCTCCGGCTGGCTGGTGGCCATCCTGATCACGCCCGTGCTCGCCCTCGGGCTGCCCTACCTGCTGGTGGTGCCCAAGCCGCGCGACGTCCAGCTGCTGGAGGCACTCGACCGCTGGGTCCGCTCGCTGACCGCCACCCTCGCTACCGGAAAGTCGATCACGGACGCGATCCGGGTCTCCCGGCGCACTGCACCGCCGCTGATCGCCGAGGAGATCAGCACTCTCGTCGTGCGCCTCAACAACCGCTGGGACACGCGTGATGCCCTGCGCCGGTTCGCCGACGACATCGACTCGCCCGACGCCGACGGTGTCATCGCCGCCCTGCTCCTGGCGGCGAACCGCGGCGCCAACGGCGCGTCAGTCACCCTGCAGGCACTGGCCGACTCGCTGCAGTCCTCGCTGAAGTCGCGGCGCGTGATCGAGATCGAGCGGGCCAAGCCGTACGTCGTGGTCCGGCAGGTGACCATCATCTCGTTGGTCACGTTCGGAGGTGTCTCTCTGATGTCACCCAGCTTCTTCCAGCCCTACCGGACGCCGCTCGGGCAGCTGATCCTGGCCGTGCTGCTCGCCCTGTACCTCGGCTCGCTGATCTTGATGCGCCGCAAGGCCCAGCAGCGCCCCCGGCCGCGGATCCTGCTCGGAGCCGCCCCCGTGACCCCTGCTCTGGAGGCAAGGGGGGCGACCCCCTTGGACCCCCGATGACTACTTCACTGGTGCTGCTGGCCGGTGTCCTGCTCGCCGCCGGTCTGGTGTTCCTGGTCGCCGCCGCCGTGCCGGCGGTGCCACGCCTCGACGCGGCGCTGGAGCGGGTCGGACTGGATGCCCCGGCGCGATCGGTGATCCGCGACCTCGGTGCCCTCAGCAAGCCGTCGGAACGCCTGGGAGCCGTGCTCTACCGGATCGTGCCGAGGTCCCTGACCGATCGGCAGCGCCGCGCCCTGCGACTGCAGGACAAGCCGATCGCCGAGTTCTATGCCGACAAGGCCGTGATGATGATCATCGGCGCGCTGCTCCCCGGATTGATCGGCTTCGCCTGGACGTCGGCCGGCGGCGCGGCAGGCATCTGGCCGGCGTTGTTCTCGCTGATCGGGGCTGTGATCGGCTTCTTCGTGCCGGACCTGCTGCTGCGCCATGCATCCGGCGCGGCACGGTCCGGCGCAGTCGAAGCCCTGCTTGTCTACATCGACCTGCTGACGTTGGAACGACTGGCCAACGCCTCGGCGAGCCAGGCCCTGTACAACGCGGCGCAGCTGAGCGACGGCCCCCTCTTCCTGCAGATCCGGACTGCCCTGGAACGGGCCCGACTGGAGCAGCAGCCGCCGTACGAGGAGCTGCGCCGGGTCGCCGATTCGCTGCAGCTGCCGGAGCTTGCCGACGTGGCCGACGTGATGCAACTGGACGAGACGGGGGCGGCGCTCTCCGGCGCGCTTCGCGCCCGCCTCAGCGAACTGCGCGACGCCCACCTGACCAGCGAGCAGATCAAGGCCAGCGCGGCAGCCGAGGGCATGACCATCTACATGACGCTGCCCGCCCTCATGTTCAGCCTGATCTTCCTGGCCGCCGCGATGCTCAAGATCTTCTTCCCGGAGGGAGGCTGATGACGCCGCTGCTGCGGATACTCCGTGGGCTGGCCGCACTTGCCCTGTTGCTCCTCGGCCTGGTCGGGATCCCGATCGCGCTGATCCTGCTGGGAGGCAACCCGGTCCCCGCCATCACCTGGGACGGAGTGCGGGAGGCGCTGCTGACCAGGGACGACGGAACCATCCTGGTCGGGTTGGTCACCGTCGTCGGCTGGATCGCCTGGGGCGTGTTCGCCGTCTCGGTGATCAGCGAACTGGTGGCGCTGCTGTCGCATCAGCGGATCCGGCTCAGCCTGCCGGGCCTGGCCGGTCTGCAACGCGTGGCGGCCGCGCTCCTTGTTCCCGTGGCCGCCATGGTGACGGCACCGCAGTCGGTGCCACAGCAGCCTGTGGTGGCCACGCCGGTTACCACTGCGGTGCCGGCTGTGCAGGACGATGGTGGGCCTCCGGTCGCCCCATCGGCACCGGACGCGGTGCCGGTCCCAGCCGGACAGGTGCACCGGGTGGAACCCGGCGACGACCTGTGGAGCCTGGCCGAGCGGTACTACGGCCACGGCCTCGAGTGGCGCCGGATCGCCGCTGCCAACCCGAGGTTGCTCACCGGTGGGCCGGACCGGCTCGAGCCTGGCTGGCGGCTGGTAATTCCGGACGTCGATCAGCCGGCGACGGGAGGCAAGCGAACCGTGACCGTACGCCGCGGCGACACCCTGTCCGGCATCGCCGAGCGTGAACTCGGATCCACGGCCAAGTGGTACCAGCTGTATCGAGCCAACCGGGCTCAGTTGAGCGACCCCGATGAGATTCCGGTCGGGCTGCAGCTGGTGCTGCCGGGAACGAAGCGAGTCGATCCGGCAACCGAGAAGAAGTCCGCCGACCCGCCGGATCGTGAGGAGCACAAGGCCGACCCGGAGCCCAGGCCGTCCGCTGATGCGACACCAACCGCGCCGCCGGCACCAACAGCCCAACCGACACCGAGCGCTGAGTCGGCACCAAACACGGAGCACCGTGCTGCCAGCACCGCAGACGAGGTGGCCCCGCTCGTTGCCGTCGGCAGCCTGCTCGCTGCCGGGTTGCTCGAGGGACTGGCCTGGCGCCGCCGGGTCCAGCTACAGACCCGACTCCTGGGACGACGCATCGCCCATCCGGCACCCCTCGCGATCCCGGTGGCCGCGGCCCTCGGCCGGCGCTCCCGGCCGATGAGCCTGCGCACCCTCGACCGCGCCGTTCGGGCGATCGTGGCGCACAGCCGCAGTACGGGTGCGCCGCCCCCCTCACTCGAGCTTGCGTTCGTCGGCGACGAGGCGATCGAGCTGGTGATGGCCGAGGAAACACCAGACGTACCGGTCGGGTTCACCGTACGCGGCCGGTCCTGGCTGGTCAGCCCTGGCGACGCCGACTATCTGGCGTCCGTGCCTGGCATCGGGGAGTCGCTGCGCCCCTGGCCGGCTCTGGTGACGCTGGGCCAAGACGGCGCTGATCGCCAGGTGCTGGCCGATCTGGAGTCACTTCGGATCCTCCATCTCGACCCGGAACCGGCGTTCGACGCCGAGGGGGTGCTGGCTGCCCTGGCTGTCGAGCTGTCCTTCTCGCCCTGGGCAGACGAGATGATCCTGACCCTGGTCGGGCACGACGACCGGCTGCCCGATGCGTTGGGCAAGCACAACGTCACCCAGACCAATGACCTCGACGGCCTGCTGGACCGACTGGAACAGCGAGCGGCGATGCAGCGGGAACACCGGCCGTACGCGACGCTGAGCCAGCATCGGGTCGATCCGGATCTGGCGGACCCGTGGGCGCCGGAGATCGTCCTGATCAACGAGCCGATCGGCGAGGCACAGTACGACCGGCTCACCGCCGTACTGCACGGCGAGCCGCGGGTCACCATGGCGGCCGTGGTCGTCGCGGCAGCCCCTGCCGGTCGCTGGGCGCTCACCGCCGAGCCCGACCGCTCAGGTGCGGCGGCCGTGCTGCAACCGCAGGGGCTGTCACTGACACCTCAGCGGCTGGCGGCTCCCGAGCTGGAGGCCGTTCTGGAGCTGGTGGACGTCACCGGGAGCGACCGGACCACCGCAGCGCCCTGGTGGTCACCGGACGACGTGCCGCCGGGTCGGCCTCCTGACAACGTCGCCTATCTCGACCGGCACTGGGCGGCACAGACAACCGAAGCGGAGCGGGAGGTGATCATGAGACTAGTGGAGGCGGCCGGCGACCCGGCCGCCGTGCACCACCCCACGTTGCTGCTGCTCGGCCCTGTCGAACTGGTCGGATGGCGCGGCCAGCTGCCGCCCAGGGCGGCGAAGCAGTGCCTGGAGTACTGTGCCTGGCTGCTGGAGCACCCCGGCACCACACCGCACGCCATGGTGTCCGCCCTTGCCGTCGCCGAAGGCACCCGCCGATCCAACATGAGCCGGTTGCGCAGCTGGCTGGGGGAGAGTCCCGAGGGCGAACAGTACCTGCCCGATGCCTACACCGGCCGGATCACGCTGCACCCGTCGGTCAGCTCCGACTGGCACCAGCTTCAGCTGCTCACCCTGGGAGGAGTCAACCGGACCGGAGACGACCGGCTGCGGGCCGCGCTGGAACTGGTTCGGGGCGCTCCACTGGCAGACGCCGCCCCGGGGCAGTGGCACTGGGCCGAGGAACTCCGAACGGACATGATCTCCTGCGTCCGTGACATCGGTGTCGAGCTGACCGATCGGGCGCTGCTGGCGGGCGACATCGACTTGGCGCGCTGGGCGGCCGCCCGGGCTCTGGTCACGGCGCCCGGAGACGAGCTGCTGCTCGCGGCGCGAATCCGCACCGAACACCAGGCCGGCAACTCGGCCGAGACGGAGCGGCTGTCCCGCCAGCTCACCGCGCAGGCTCGGATTCTCGGCGTGGACCTGAACCCGGAGACGGTGAATCTGCTGCAGCAGGTGCTGGAGGGCCGGGTGCGTGCGCGACTGGCTTGAGTGTCAGTGGGCGACGGCACACTGACGACGTGAAGACCCAGTACTACACCGCCACCAGCATCGACGGCTTCATCGCGGATGCCGACAACTCACTGGAGTGGCTGTTCCAGATCGGCAGTTCCGGGGACGCGGGGCCGCTGGACGAGTATCCGAGGTTCATCGCCGAGGTCGGAGCGGTCGCCATGGGCTCGACCACGTACGAGTGGATCGCCGAACACACCGGCTTCCTGGACGATCCGGCCAAGTGGGAGTACGCCATTCCGGCCTGGGTGTTCAGCAGCCGCAACCTGCCGAGAGTTGAGGGCCCGGACATCCGCTTCGCGAGCGGCGACGTACGGCCGGTGCACGCCGAGATGGCCGCGGCCGCCGCCGGTCGTAACATCTGGCTCGTCGGTGGGGGAGACCTGGTCGGCCAGTTCTACGACGCCGGGCTGCTGGACGAGCTGATCCTCGGCGTGGCGCCGGTGTTCCTGGGTTCCGGCGCGCCGCTGCTGCCGCGCCGGATCACCGCACCGAATCTCAAGCTGGCCGAGGTGACCCGCTACGGCGAGACCTTCGTCACCCTGCGCTACGCGGTGGTGCATTAGGGCAGCGCCTTCGACACACGATCTGCACCCTTTCCTTGCATTTGCACCGCCAGCAGCGGGTGCAGATGAATGAAAGGGGTGCAGATGGTGGGTTGAGCCCGGGCGTGGCTAGCCGGCGAGCTTCTGGTTGATCAGACTGTTGAGTGAGATACCCAGAGCAGCGGCCTCCGCTGACAGGCGGGCGTGGGTC
>JBKPNA010000262.1:0-3017 GCA_046765695.1 Actinomycetota bacterium
GGTCCACCCTTGTCCGCCCGGCCACCAGCCACCGTCGGCGGGCTCGCCAACAACAGCACGCCGACCAGCAGCGCCGAACCCAGCAAGAAGAACCTTGAGCGCATCGAGCACCTACTTTCGGCCAACCACTCGAAGGGCGGCAGCGTCCGCGCTCCGCGAAGGCCCCCGGGGATGATCTCGGCTGGATCCGCCCGATAGCTGACGCCTGACGCTATCGCACCCCGGTTGAGACGTCATTAAGAGCCATGGATGGTAAGAGGCCCACGGTCACGGTGACTGCGCCGCGCCGGGGTCGACAACTCGTTGGGGCTATCCGCTGCTTCGACAACCACGGTGCCCAACAGGGCGGGCCCGCCGGGCATCTATTGCCGTGACATTGAGGCAGGACCGGACGGACCCAACATGAATCGCGCCGGGACCGGGTACCGGAAATTCGGAGGTGGTGAAAATGGTGTCCGTGCCTACTCGACGAATCGCCATGTGGATCATCATCGCCGCCGTCCTGATCGCTGCCATCATCGTGGCGGTCGTGCTGTCCGGTGGTGGCGGCGCTGGTGGCGGCGGCACCGGCTACTGACGGCGGCGCGTCACCGCAGGCATCCCGGCACCGGTCGAGGAGGCACTGCCGTCGCCGTGGCTGTTTGTGCGGCTTTGCTTGCGCCGGTTGCTGTGAAGCGGAACTCAGGTTGCCGGCAGCGACCGCTTTCGATCGGCCGGCACACCGCGGGGCGGGGCCTTGGGCAGAAACCAGACCGGGTTGGAGGCCGCTACGAGGCGGTTGTCGGCGAGCCGGACTTGGGTCCGCAGGTACGCCCCGGAGCGGGGTCGTACCGTGGTCCGGTAGCGGCC
The DNA here is from genome assembly GCA_046765695.1 of Actinomycetota bacterium. Taxonomy (GTDB): domain Bacteria; phylum Actinomycetota; class Actinomycetes; order Propionibacteriales; family Propionibacteriaceae; genus Microlunatus. The sequence continues at coordinate 850 of JBKPNA010000262.1, forward strand.
GGAAGCCAGGGAGGCGGCGGGAACCCGCTGTACCGTGACGGCCGGGGCCAGCTGCCGGGCGCCGGCCAGATCGGTGACACCGGTGATGAGTTCCAGCATCGATCCCGGCGGTAGAGCCGTCGCCACGGCGTCCACCTTGACCGCGGTGGTTTTGGTCAGGTGGACGGCGCCCATCGCCGGGCGACCGCCGACGTGCATGTCAAGCGTCCCGCGGTAGTAGGCAGGGTCGACGAACCAGGCGGCTCCGCGACGCAGCGCCGGGATTACGTCGCTGCGCCGGCGGGTCGGGGCCCACGCGTAGGTCAGGTTCCGTTCGGGCGCGGCGAGCCAGTCCACGCCGTCGTGGTCGTCACTGCCCCCCACAGCGGTGAAGAACAGGGCGTTGCGTGCCGCGACGTCGTACACCCACAGCAGGTCCTCCTGGGGGTTGCGGCCGATCTCCACCAAGTCGACGCCGAGCGTGTTGCGTTCGATCATCAACCGTGCCAGGCCTTCGCGGGTCTCCACGTCCAACGGGTGGTTCCAGCAGACGATGCCGCCGTGGGCGTGCAGGAAGTCGACCATCGCTGCGGCCGCCGCCGGGTCGTCGTCGCGCTCCGGCGGCGACGGGAACGCGGGCAGCGTCTGGTCTCCGCCGTACCAGTTGAGGTGGCGCACCAGTGACACCTCGTACGCCCGGTAGTGCTTGATGTCGGCGTACTCCTCGGCGTAGTTGGCCAGGACCTCGGCACGTAGATCCTCACCGGACTGGCCCGCTCGCCGCTCGCGGTGGAAGGTCAGCCGGTCGACGACGACGTCGACCTGCCGGTTCGGGCCCGCGGCGACTCCCACGCGCAGCCCCCGCATGCTGTTGTCGGACGCGACCAGGTCCGGCCAGAGGCGGTGGATGTCGTCCACCAGCCGCAGCGAGACCCGCGTCCAGACCCCGACCGGGGCCGGAACGTCGACGACACCGAGCAGGCCGGTGGTGGTGTACGTCCGCTGCCCGGCACCGCCGATGCGGTACCGCAACAGGTATTCCCCGGCGGGCTGCCCGCCCCGGGCGGGATGGTGCGACAGCTTCATCTGCACGAGCAGGGTGGCGTCCGGGCCGGCTCGTTCGGGCAGCACGTCGAGGGTGAGCACCGTGTCGGCGACACAGGTGTGGTAGGTGGAGTTCCACGCGGTACCCACCTGCCACAGGATGCCGCCCACAGTGGTGCCCCCCTGAGCCGACAGCCGCAGGGACCGCCCGGGGTCATCGGGGCTGTGCGGGGCGTCCACGAAGGTTGCGGCCGCGGCGGTCAGGACTCCCTCGGTACGTTGCGTCCACGTCCAGGGCCGGTCCCCTTCCAGCTCGGTGGCGCCGTCGAAGTGGACGACGCGCCGGTAGTCGTGGGCGGCCACCCGCCAGTCGTGGTCGGTCCACCAGATCAGGTCCACACCGAGCTCTCGGGCCTGGTGCAGATGGGCCTCGAAACTTGCCCCGCCCTCGCTGAACGGGCCATGGACGTGCATGGCCATGCTGATCGGCTTCACCGTTTCGTCCTCTGCGACCGCCAGGTCGCCGCCGACGGCTGCCACACCCACGCCGGTCGCCGCAGCGGCGAGCAGTGTGCGGCGGGAAAGTGGCCGTTCGTCGTTCATGACGCCTCCGCGACGTTGGTCCGTCCTCAGTGACACCCCTCCGACTGTGTCGAAGTGACCCTGCACGCGGCACAGGATTCGGCAAATTCGCGTACCGCGGCCAGCGGGCTGGTAGAACGGTTCGAAGTGTGCGCGCCCCCGGCCCCGGTTCGGCGCGCTCTTCGTTATCACCCCGGACGACCCGGCCGCTTGCCGTCGACCGGCGGAGTTCGCTACCGACGTCCGCCGTGACCGGACGCCATGATCTTTAAGGCGTCGACCGGCGAGAGCGCTGCGGATGAGAGGGCGGGCAGCTCACTACGCCGCCGACTGACATCTCGGCGGTACACCCATCCCGTTACGGCCGGTAGCGGAACCGAGCGACAGTCCCGCGCGTCGTCTGCGGCATGGCCGTCCGATCTACATCACATGGTGTCCGTTGTGGGCCTGGACCGGTCCGGCGTTCTCAGATGTGGCTTCGCCGGTGCATTCATCTGCCGAGATGAGCGCACACCTGCCACCCCACGGATGAGCGGTGATGTCGTCCTCCATCGTTACTTAAC
>JBKPNA010000263.1:0-3230 GCA_046765695.1 Actinomycetota bacterium
GACATCATGTTGCTGGCCAGCAGCGTTACTCCCGGCACGCAGTTGAGGTAGTTCCCGTAACGGGTGCTCAGCCCCCACTCGGTGAGCAGTGAGAGGAAGTGAGCGGGATCCGCAGCCCGGCTCGCGGGTATGCTCCAGCTCGGGGACTCGAGCTCCTTGAGGTAGTACACCGAGCGATGAATCAGCAGCTCCCGGAACTGCCCGGGGGTGCCGGCGGCCACGTCGGGTTGGGGTGGTCCGGTGTCCGGCGCGGCAGCCACGGACATGGCACCGGTCACGCTGAGCAGGGCGTCGAGCAGCAGCCCCTCCCACTCCTCGATCACCTCGATCAGGCCGGGATGCCACTCCCAGGCGTCGTCGACTCCGGCAAGACCGCGGTAGGGCAGCTCGTAGGCCAGCCAGAGTGCCAGCTGAAGATCGTGATCGGTAGCCGCCTCGGTGGTCTCACCGCACCAGGTCAGCCGCGTCGGATCGACTCTGGTCGAGCCGGGATCGCGCCGGAGATAGTCCAGCAGAGCGGCCGTCATCGGCCCGCGGGGGCGGGGAAGTTGAGCCGGCAGGTCGGACAGCTCGACGACCGTCGAACTCCCGCGAACCTCGTACGGTCCGCGATACACCATCGCCTTCATCCCAGGCCTTCCGAGCGAATTTGCCCAGGTTCAGTACCCGGTCGCCTGCAGGGCAAACCGGACTCATTTCACGCTCGAACACCCTTTCATACGTCCGAGCACCCCTTGCAGCGGGTGTTCGAGCGGACTAAACGGTGTTCAGCCGGGCTGACCTACCCGAGAACCCTTAAGGTTCCGGATGTGCTGAATTGGATCATGCGCTATCAACCGGTGATCAAGCTGCTCGATGAGCTCGGCGCCGAGAAGGTGTTGGACGTTGGTAGCGGCTGGTACGGCCTCAGTTGGTACTGGCCGCACAACGTGGTCCAGACGGATCTCTATTTCCCAGGCACTGCCCCTTCGCCCGTCGAGCGAGCCGGAACGGCCGAGTTCGTTCCGGCGACTGCAGAAAACCTGCCGTTCGCCGACAAGTCCTTCGACTACGCGGTCTCGCTCGACATGATGGAACACCTGCCCACAGCCATCCGGGGCAAAGCGGTGGCTGAACTCGCCCGCGTCTCCCGGTGTGGGTTCATGATCGGCTACCCCGTCGGAGATGCCGCCGCCCGACTGGACCGGCGATTGGCGAAGATGTGGTCGATCACGCCGGGGGCCGCAGTGCCGGATTGGCTCCAGGAGCATTTGGCGCAGACGGAATATCCAAACCGAGACACCCTCCTCGCCGCGTTGCCTCAGGGCTGGCGCATCGCGCGGGAGATCCCGTCGGGAAACACCGCGTTGCAGACCGCCGTCGTCTACGGAGAAACGCTGCGTGGGCTACGACGTCTGGCGGGATTGGCGGAGCGCCATGCCCGCCGGCGGCCCCTGCCCACGATTCTCGATCGAGGAAAGACATACCGAACCCTGTGGCTCGTGCTACCCGACTGTCTGGCTCAGACCGGACTCATTTCACGCTCGAACACCCTTTCATAGGTCCGAGCACCCCTTGCAGCGGGTGTTCGAGCGGACTAAACGGTGCTCGAGCCTTGCAACGCCCGCTGCTCCGCTTGGGAGATCGCCCACGCCGCGTTCACCAGGCCGATGTGACTGAACGCCTGGGGGAAGTTGCCGAGCAGCTCACCTGTTGCGGGGTCAACCTCCTCGGCCAGCAGGCCGAGGTCGTTGGCGAAGGCGGCCGCCCGCTCGAAGACCTTCTTCGCCCGATCCACCTGATCGGATCGGGCCAGCGCCTCGGCCAGCCAGAACGTACAGAGCAGGAAGGTCCCTTCCTCACCGGACAGCCCGTCGACGCCCCCGCTGGTCCGATACCGGTACACCAGCCCACGCTCGTCGGTGAGCTGCTGCTCGATCGCGTCGATGGTGGCGAGCATTCGAGGATCGTCGGCGGGCAGGAATCCGACGATCGCCATCATCAGGTTGGAGGCGTCGAGCGCGTTCGATCCGGTGTACTGGGTGAAGGCCCCGGCCTCGTCGCTCCAGCCGTCGCGGACAACAGTCGTCCAGATCTCGTCACGTTGTTGCTTCCACCGGTCCACCCGGTCCGAAGCCCCGAGCTCGTCGGCAATGGCGATCGCCCGGTCGAGCGCGACCCAGCACATCACCTTGGAGTAGATGAAGTGCTGCGGATCGCCGCGAACCTCCCAGATTCCCTGATCCTTCTCGACCCAGTGCGTGGCAGCGGTGTCGGCACACGCGATCAGGAACTGACGGGTGTCCTCATCGATCGTCGTCAGCTGGTCGGCGAGCTGGGCGGCCGCGCCGAGGGCCTCGCCGTAGACGTCGATCTGCTGCTGGCTCCACGCCCCGTTGCCAACCCGGACCGGCCGGCTGTCTCGATAGCCGGGCAGGTGGGTGAGCTCGCGCTCGCTCAGGTCGTGTTCACCGCCGACCCCGAACATGATCTGCAGCCCCTGGTGGGGGCCGATCGAGGACGCCGCGGCGGTGGTCAGGAACGCGAAGAAGTCCGACGCCTCGTCCGGGCAGGCGGCGACCCACAACGCCTGCATGGTGAAGCTGGCGTCGCGCACCCAGGCGTAGCGGTAGTCCCAGTTCCGCTCTCCCCCGACGCCCTCGGGCAGCGATGTGGTCGCGGCCGCGACGATCGCGCCGCTCGGCTGGAAGGACAGGCCGAACAGGACCCGGCCGCTGGTCCACACCTGCTCCCGCCAGGGTCCGTCGTACGCCTGGTGCAGGTCCGACCACGACTGCCAGGCGGCCACGGTGTCCTCGACCATCGCGGCCAGCTCGTCCTGGGACCAGACCCGTGCCGGCGTCTCCTCCAGCGTCGATCGGTGCAGCGCGAGGTGCACGGTCTGTCCGGCCTCCAGGGCGATCCGGCCGTGTGCCGTGCCGTGTTCCAGCGCCAGGCCGACCGGTGTGGTGAGCACCAACCACTCGGCACCGCCACGTGCGGTGATCCCGCCGTCGACATGGGCGAGGAGCGGCACGATCAGGCCGTACTCGGGACGCGGGGCGTACGAGATGTCCACCTCGACCCGGCCCGATGGGCAGCTGAGCCGGCGTACGAGCAGGTGCGGGACGCCGATGCCGAGCCGGTGGCCGCCGTTGTCCGGACCGAGACCCAGCAGGTCGGTGAGCACCAGGACACCGTCGGAGGTCGTGAAGGTGGTTTCGAGGACCAGACTGCGGTCGACGTAACGG
>JBKPNA010000264.1:0-3424 GCA_046765695.1 Actinomycetota bacterium
GGATCCAACCGGCCGGCCGCCTGCCGGTGCAGATACCGCGCCGTCCTGGCGGACAACCGGGGACCTACCTGCAGCCACCACTCGGCGTGCAGAGCACTGGGACGAGCAACCTCGATCCCACGCCGCTCTTCCCGTTCGGTCACGGTCGGACGTACACCACCTTCGAGATCTCCGATCTCCGGCTGAGCAGCGATGAGATGCCCACCGATGGTGAGGTGACGGCTTCCGTACGGGTGCGGAACACGGGTGCCCGGGCCGGAGACGAGCTCGTTCAGCTCTACCTACACGACGTCGTTGCCAGCGTGACCCGACCGGTGAAGCAGCTCGCTGACTTTGCGCGGGTTCACCTAGGTCCGGGCGAGGAGGTTGAAGTCTCGTTCCGGCTGGAGGCGGAACGAGCAGCCTTCACCGGTCGGGATCTGCAGCGGATCGTGGAGCCCGGTGATGTCGAGGTTCTCGTTGGCCGGTCGGCCGGCGACCTGCCCTGCCAGGCCCGGGTACGGCTGACCGGGCCGACTCGTCTCGTGGATCACAAGAATGCCTGGTCACAGCGCTAAGCTCGCGCGCACGCCCAGCCTGAGCGCCTAGGAGGTGTGTTGTCGTCCAAGGAAGGGCCGCCGACGCTCGCTGATGTTGCAGCATCGGCTGGCGTGTCGATCGCCACCGTCTCGAAGGTGCTGAACGGCCGGGCTGACGTCGGCGCGGAAACCCGGGCTCGGGTGCAGAGTGTCCTCCAGCGGCACGACTACATCGGGCGCAGGTCAGAGCCGGTGAATCACACCGTCAAGGGCGCGACGGTGGAGCTGGTGTTCCACGGTCGGCTCAACAGCTACTCCATGGAGGTTCTGCACGGCGTTGTGGAGGCCGCTAGTCAGGTCGGCGCCAGTGTCGCCGTCAGCCTTCGCCCCCGCCAATTCGGGCCGGGTGTCAAACGCTCTGCCGACTGGGTCCGGGACGTGACCAAGTCAGGCCGGTCGGCAGTGATCGATGTGGTGGACGACATCCGGCAAGGTGATCTGGCAGCCCTCACCCGGGCTCGGCTGCCACTGGTCGTGATCGACCCGCTCCGCCTGCCGCAGCGACAGGTCACCAGCGTCGGAACGACCAACTTCTCAGGCGGCTTGACGGCGACCCAGCACCTGCTCTCCCTCGGACACCAGCGCATCGCCTACTTGGGCTCCAACGCCGCCTTCGCCTACAACCAGGCCCGGCTGCACGGATATCGAGCCGCCCTGGAGGCCGAAGGCATCACGGTCCCCAGCGGATACGTCCGCAATGTCGGGTCCCGTTTCGAGGATGGGATCGCCGGAGGCGCCGCACTGCTTGGCCTTCCCAAGCCGCCGTCGGCCATCTTTGCGGTGACGGACGAGTGCGCCGCAGGCGTCATGGAGGCGGCAAGGGCCAGAGGTCTGCAGGTTCCCAAAGACCTGAGTGTCGTCGGCTTCGACGACACGCCGATCTCACGGTTGCTGTCGCCGCCGTTGACCACCGTCCGCCAGCCGCTGCGGGAGATGGGTGTGGTGGCCCTGCGGACCGCCCTACGCCTGGCGGCGGGCGAGACCATCGATTCACACCATGTCGAACTCGCGACAGAACTGATCGTGCGCAGCTCCACTGCGCCCCCGCCGAACAGCCCGACAGCCCCAAGCGAGGGCGGGGCGCAGGGCGCGGCTTGACCTGCGGAGGATTGGGTAACACCGCGCACGTGGGTACACCGCGTGATGCGGGATTCCCCGACTAAGTCCGACCTCAGGCCTCTTACCACGACCGAGAACACCAGAAGGGTCGACAAAGCGAATGGCAGCGGAACTTCACGTCGCACCAACGGGGTCTGACGACGCCAACGGGTCGGAACAGTACCCGTTCCAAACGATCAGCCGCGCCGCCCGGCTTGCCCAGCCTGGGGACACCGTCGTGGTCCATGGCGGCGTCTACCGCGAGTGGGTCCGCCCTCGATACTCAGGGCTCAGCGACCGGCGTCGCATCACCTACACCGCGGCTGCCGGCGAGCACGTAGTGATCAAGGGCTCTGAGCGGGTCACCGGCTGGCAGCAGGTGGACGGGAACGTCTGGCAGGTCACGATCTCCAACGACCTCTTCGGATCCTTCAACCCCTTCGCCGAGGAGATCGCCGGCGACTGGATCGTCTACCCGGACCCCACCATCCCGAAGAAGCACCTCGGCGAGGTCTATCTCAACGGGACCAGCTGCTACGAAGTCGCGTCCAGCGCCGAGGTGGGGGATCCGCCGATGCGTACCGAGATGGTCGACCAGTGGACGGCATCTCCCGACCCGATCCGCAATCCGGAGCAGACCCAGCTGGTCTGGTACGCCGAGGTCGGCAAGGACTCCACGACCATCTGGGCGAACTTCCAGGGTGCGGATCCCAACAGCGAGCTCGTCGAGATCAACGTCCGGCGGTCCGTCTTCTACCCAGAAGAGAACCACATCGACTACATCACCGTCCGCGGCTTCGAACTGGCGCAGGCCGCGACACCGTGGGCTCCTCCCACCGCCGACCAACCCGGACTTGTCGGGCCGAACTGGGCCAAGGGTTGGATCATCGAGGACAACGTCATCCACGACGCCAAGTGCTCGGCGATCTCGATCGGCAAGGAGGGCTCCACCGGCCACAACTACGCGACCCTTCGCGGTGACAAACCGGGCTACCAGTACCAGCTGGAGTCAGTCTTCACGGCTCGCGAGTACGGCTGGGACCGCGAGCACATCGGGTCCCATCTCATCCGGCGCAACACCATCTTCGACTGCGGCCAGAACGGGATCGTCGGCCACCTCGGTTGCGTGTTCTCCACCATCGAGGACAACCACATCTACAACATCGCGGTCAAACGCGAGTTCTACGGCTACGAGATCGCCGGCATCAAGCTGCACGCCGCTCTCGACGTCACCATCCGACACAATCGCATCCACGACTGCACCCTCGGCACCTGGCTGGACTGGCAGACCCAAGGCACACGTGTGTCCCGCAACATCTACTACGCGAACAACCGTGACCTGTTCGTCGAGGTCAGCCACGGACCCTACATCGTCGACCACAACATCTTCGGATCGAGGGCCTCGCTGGAGTTGATGAGTCAGGGCGGCGCCTACGTTCACAACCTCCTCTGCGGCACGGTGTGGCTACAGGCAGTCCCCGAACGCCCGACCCCCTACCACGTGCCGCACAGCACCAAAGTCGCCGGCTATGCAGCCATCCACGGCGGCGACGACCGCCACGTCGGCAACATCTTCCTCGGCGGCAACGCCACCCTGGCCTACGGGCAGGACTCGCAAGCCGGCACCGGCACCAGTTACGGGACGGCCGGGTACAACGGTCACCCTGGCTCCATGGAGGAGTACCGCGCCGTTGTCGGTGACCCGACGAGAGGCGACCATGAGCGCTTCATGGACGTGAAGCAGCCGG
>JBKPNA010000265.1:0-8793 GCA_046765695.1 Actinomycetota bacterium
GCCTTCACCACTGCCTACCCCGGCACCAGCATGGAGATCCATGGCGAGGGCGGCGCGATCGTCGTCGGCGACGCGATGACCCAGGACACGCCCGGCACCGTCACCCTGCACACGTCCGACGGGGTCGAGCCGATCCAGGTCGACTGCAGCGACGACCTCTACGACATCAATGTCCGAGCCTTCGTGGCAGCGATCCGGGGTGACGGGCGTCCCACCGCCACGGCGACCGACGGGCTGCGCGCCCTTCACGTCGCGATCGCCGTGGAGGAGTCGTTGCGGACCGGTTCAGCCGTCGACCTCGACGACCTGGGATGAGCAGTGCGGCGCCCAGGACGACCCGGCTGATCTGCTTCCGTTTGTGGCTGTGTGCGGAGATACGGAGCCGGCAAGAGGCTGATCGGCCTCCGTTTGCGGCCTTGTGCGGAGAAAGGGAGCCGGAAATCACCAGATCCGGTTCCGTTTGCGGCTTCGTGCGGAGATACGGAGCCCCAACCACCAGATCGCGGCTTCCGTTGTGGCCGAGTTGAGCACAGACGCTACCGGCGGCCCGTCGCGATAGTGGCGCCTCAGTGTGTGGCCGTCAGGAGCCGGAAGATGCCGCGGCCTGCTGTTCCAGCCACCTTGTCGGCGTGCGCGGAGTGATGCCCCGGTCGCGCAGGGGTGCCTCACTCCAATCGCCGGGCATGTCCTGCTGCAGGCCGCTCGCGAAGACTGACGCCAGTGCGTCGTTGCGCTTCTCGAGTACGCGAACCCCCAGCTTGGCCACGAACGCGGGGATCCGCTGCCGTCTGATCTTGCGGCCAGTCAACCGCTCGGCGACGGCGATCGCCTCGTTGCGGGTGATCGGGTCCGGTCCACCGAACTCGATCATCTCGGGGGGGTCCGGCTCGAGTGCGACTGTGGCGATCAGTCGGGCGACGTCCTCGACGGCGACATACTGCCGTTTGGTGTCCCCCTTGCCCACGACCAGCACCTTCCCGGCCGCCATGTCGAACCGGCCGCTCGGGCCGAGATGGATCTCCTGGAATGCGTCGGGCCGCACGATGACCGAACGCAACGACGACGCAGCCAGCAGCTGTTCGGTCTTCAGTTTGGCCCGGCTCAGCGGACTGCTCGGCGAATCCTGGACACCCGCGAACGAGACGTAGACGAATCGCTTGACCCCCGCCGCCTCAGCGGCAGCGATCAATGCTGCCATCCCGACCTCGTCCACCTCACGGATCGACGGCTGCTGAGCGGCGCCGTCGAGGCGACGCCCAATGACCGTAGCGGTCGTGACGACCGTCTCGATGCCGGCACAGGCGGCCGGAAGGCTGGCATGGTCGGTGAGGTCGCCGCGGACCACCTCGACGCCCCAGTTCCGCAGCCCCTCGTCGCGCGTTCCCGGCCGGACGAGGCAGCGGACCGGCTGGCCGGCCTTGACCAACAGATCAACGACGCGAGTACCAAGGAGGCCGGTGCCACCGACGACAAGGATCATGACTCCTCCGCAGGTGACTTTGATTTCATCAGTGGACTGGCGGCCACCGCCGTCGGCTCATGGTACGGCGTGGCATCGATCCATCGGCCGAGTTGCAGCGCTTCCTCAGCTGGCACCGGCATTCCGGCGCAGGGTGTCTGCATGGGCGCTTTTCTCCTTACCCGGCACCGGCTACGCAGCCACAGCTCGGGCCTCACGCCGCCTGTGGCCTTGTGCGGAGAAACGGAGCCGAAAACGGTCGCATCCGCTTCCGTTTGTGGCTTTGTGCGGAGAAACGGAGCCGAAAACCAGCAGATCCGCATCCGCTTGCGGCCTTGTGCGCAGAAACGGATTCGGAGGCAGTCAGTGCAGGTCGAGACGCCGGTCGGCCAGGGCGTCGTTGTACGGCCCGAGCCTCTTGTCATCGGCTTCCGGCAGCGGGAGGTCGGCAAGCAGCGTGACGGAGGTGCCGTTCGCCGGACCGGCGACCGGGAAGCCGTGCAGGTCGCAGATGACGCTGCTGCCGAACCAGTCGACGCCCCGCTCGATGCCGCAGCGGTCGGCGATCGCGATGAAGACGCGGTTGGCCGCGGCACCGGCCTGGGCCTTGGCCACCTCGACCGGGCGCTCGTCCGCCGGCTTGGGCACGACCGGCCAGTTCGCGGGTACGGCGATCAGCTGCGCACCGCGTAAGGACACATCGCGGACCATCTCGGGGAACTCAAGGTCGTAGCAGACCATCCCCGCCACCCGGCCGGCCGACGTGTCCACCACCGGCGGCGCCGCGGAGCCGGGTTCGAAGATCGACTTCTCCGAGTCCCAGAGGTGGGTCTTGCGGTACACCGCGAGCGGCTCGCCGCGGTCGATGATCATCAGGCTGTTGTACGGCCGGCCGCCGTCCGGGTTGACCTCGACGAATCCGAAGATCAACACCAGGCGGAGCTCGGCCGCCAGGCGGCTCAGCTCGGTCGCGGTCGGCCCGTCTGGCCGCTCGGCGCGGCCGGCTGCCTCCTCGACGGAACGGAAGGCCGACCCGGTACGCGCGAGCTCGGGGAGCACCACGATCTCGGCGCCGGCGTCTGCCGCCTCGCGCACGCCGGACAGCACCGCCTGCCAGGTCGTCCCGGGATCGTCGATGTCGATCCGGAGCTGGCAGGCTGCCACCGTCGTCATCCGTGGACCTTGATCAACTGATCAGTCGTCCTCCGCCGCATTGACGAGCACTGCGACCGGGGCGAGGTAACCGTTCGGGTCCAGCATCCAACCGGCGTCGAAGGCGGCCTCCACCACGTCGGGCGCCCACTCCAACCGGACCCGGCCATCGCCACTGTTGACGACCAGCAGCTCGGCGGTGCCCTCCGTCGCGGCGTCGTCCCCCGCCTCCAGCACCGAATAGCTGCGCCAGCTGCCGGGCAGCACGCTGAGCGCATCCTGCGGCCCGAGCTCGACCGTCTGCGCCTGGTCACCGTCGTTCAGGGTGACCTGCCAGCGACCCGACTTGACGATCAGCACCGACGTGTTGTCGTAGCGATGCCGGAGCACCCCCTCAGCAGGCGTCGCCCGTACCCAGGCGGCGTTGAAGCTGTGCGGTTCGTGCAGTCGTGGCACCTGACGGCGATCCTCCGACATGCCGTAGCCGATCACCAGCGCCAGGTCGGCGTTCCCGCCGGGCAGATCCCGGCAGAGCAGCGCCCGGGGACTGTAGACCCGGTCGCCGGGCTGGACGACCCGCGTCCGCATCTCCTCGACCGAATAGGGAGTCAGCTCGTCGATGTAGCGCTGCGGCATCGGCTTGATCAGATCCACATCGGTGGGCAGCTCGTCGCCGGCAACCGTGTCGATCAGCCGGTTGTCCGCGGTCAGGTACAGCCCGTACGACTTGGCCTCGTTGAGCACCGACGGCCCCCAGATGATGCCGCCCGTCACATCCTGTCCGAGCACGGTCAGCAGGATGCCTTCGTCGGGACCCTCGTTGGTGAACCCACGGAAGATCCAGGTCGGCACGCTGATCACGTCGCCGTCGTGCGAGATGTACTCGCCCTGCTTGCCGTCCACCCCCCAACGGAGCCGGAAGGTGCCGCCGAAGTTGATGAACACCTCGGCGGTGAAGTGCAGGTGCAGGTTGTTGGTGACGCCGTTCGGCATGCCGGCGGCGCCGAGGTTGAAGCCGTGCCGCTCGGTCAGGTTGACGTACTGACTCGAGCTCTGCGAAACCCCGGAGCCGATGAAGGCGTAGTTCTCCTTGCGGTCCGAGCCGGGCGTCCGGCAGTCGATGAAGGCGGCCCGGTGCGGGACCCAGTCGGAACGGCGAATGGTCCGACGCTCAAGCTCACTGCTGGGAACGACGACATCGGTCATGATCTTTTCCTAGTCGGGGTCGGGGATCAGTAGATGTTGGTGAACGGCACCGGCTCGTCGCCGCGCTTCGCGTTGATCTGCGCCCGCAGCGCGATCTCGTCATAGACCCGGGTCTCCCGCACGATCTTGCCGTGCTGCACCAGGAACTGCGATACGCCGAGCAGATCGGTGCGCTGGCCGGTCAGCGGCCCGAAATCGGCCTGGCCGTCGTACGGGCCGACCAGCACCCAGCAGACCGCGATCCGTAGTCCGGCGTAGTCGACCGAGTAGTTGGTCTGGATGTCGCGGATCTGGAACTGCGCGCTCGGGAAGGGCCGAAGCAGCTTGAGCAGGGCCCGCCGGTAGCCCTCCGGACGGATCCACGTGTGGTAGCCGATGTCGTCCAGAAAGAGGTCCCGCGGCATGTACTGGGTGACCTTGTCCAGATCACGGTCGTTCCAGACCTGCGAGATGAAGTCCAGCACCAGCTCGCACTCGCTGCGATACTCATCTGGCCGCGGACCTGAGTCACCGGCCGCCAGCACATCCGCCGGCGGCGGCTGGGTCATGCTGCCCGAGTAGCCGCGGAAGTACTTGGTCCGGGCGACCTCGTCCGGGTCGAGTCCGGCCTGCAGGGCCGGCGCCAGATTGTCCCGGACAACCCACTCCTCCACCATCCGGCCGCGCCGGTACAGGCAGTTGGCGATCGTCCGCGAGCAGTACGGATTGTCGGGTCCAGCGCCGAGGACCCGGTGCGAGCTGAGGAAGGCGTCGTCGCCGCGGGCCTCCCAGACCACGTCCTCCGCCTGACCGATCCGGTTTGCACCCATGCCGGCCTGCCGCATCAGCGAACCCTGGATCACCTCGTCCCGGGTGGTGATGGTGCCGTATCCGGTGTGCACGATCGAGTCAGGCTCGTAGTTCTCCCGGATGAACCCGATCGACCGCTGCACCCAGATGAAGTCGGTGACCTCACGGATGAACTCATCAGGGTCCGCGTAGGGCTTGTAGGCGATCGGGTCCAACGGCATGTCGTTCAGTGTATGCGTATGCACCTCCCCGGTGCAATGACCCGATCAGCCTGGCGCCCGCGCCAGGGTGTCCCGCCGCACCAGTCGGGACTCGAAGGTCAAGGTCTGATACGGCTCACCCGGCTCGGCCTCCAGTCGTCCGATCAGCAGACCCGCCGCAGCGCGGGCCATGGCGTCCAGGTCGAAGGAGACCGTGGTCAGCCGGACGATCGGCCACGAGGCGACCGGCAAGTCGTCGAACCCGATCATCGAGACCTGCTCGGGAACCGCCAGCTGCAGTTCCCGCGCGGCATTCAGCGCGCCAAGGGCCATCACGTCATTGCCGCAGACGATCACCGTGGGCCGATCCGCTTGATCGAGCAGCCGAAGCGCACCGGTGTATCCGGTGTCGAAGTCGAATGGTCCCCGGTGGCTGTAGCGGGAGACGATGCCGATGCCGTGGTCGTCCAGCGCATCCCGCAGGGCGTTTTCCCGCTGCACTCCGGTGCTGGTGTTGCGCGGGCCGAAGATGGCGGCTACTCGGCGATGGCCGAGGGCAACCACCGCCTCGGCCACCTCCCGGAGGCCTCCACTCGGATCGACTATCGCCTGATCGGCCTCGACCGCATCCGAGGTGCGGTTGAAGTACACGAACGGGATGCCGCGGTCGCGCAGCCGCACCGGCAGCACCGAGTCCAGTGTCGTGGTCGCCAGCAGTACGCCGTCCACGCCGTTGGCGAGTAGCCGTTCGGCGACCTTGCCGGTATCGGAGCTCTCGGTCTGCAGCATCAGCTGGTAGCCCAGGCTCTCCAGCTCGTGATGGATGGGCGCGATCACATGCGGATAGAACTGGTTCTGCAGATCGGTGAGCAGCAGCCCGATCCGCCGGGTCCGGCCGCTGGACAGCGCCCGGCCGGCCTCGCTCGGCACGTAGCCGAGGGCCTTGGCGGCATCGCGTACCCGTTGCTTGGTCTCCGCGGAGACCTTCGGATTGTCCCGGAGCGCCCGCGACACCGTCGGTTGGGAAACGCCGGCGAGCCTGGCGACGTCATGACTGGTCACCATGTCAGAACCCTCCTCGGCCGGCTGCCCGCGGCAGGAGCCTAGTGTTCCGGCCCCGTACGCGAGGGGGGTTTGACGAGGCGGACTACTATCGGCTTAACTTGTACATACGTATGTAGATACTAGCTTGGAGCGCGCCGTGCCGCACTACCTGAAATCCGCCCTGACCAAGTCGTTCGTCGATACCGCTCAGGATCAGGTGCAGTCGGCGGTGCGGACGGTGATCGCCGACATTCGCGACCGGGGAGAGGCGGCCGTTCGCCATTACGCCGAGAAGTTCGACCACTGGACGCCGGCCAGCTTCCGGCTAAGCCCCGAGCAGATCAGCGAAATCACCGCCACGCTGCCCTCGCAGGTGATCGAGGACATCGCCTTCGTCCAGCAGCAGGTGCGGCACTTCGCCGAGGTGCAACGGGACGCGCTCCGCGATGTCGAGGTGGAGACGCTGCCCGGCGTGTTCCTCGGCCAGAAGAACATCCCGGTGCGAGCGGCAGGCGCATACATCCCGGGCGGCAAGTACCCGCTCACGGCGTCGGCGCACATGACGATCCTCACCGCGAAGGTCGCCGGCGTGCCTCGGGTTGTTGCCTGCACTCCGCCGATCCGCGGTGAGATCCCGGCCGCGACCATCGCGGCCATGAGCATGGCCGGCGCCGACGAGATCTACCTGCTGGGCGGCATCCAGGCGATCGCCTCGATGGCGATCGGCAACGAGGTGATGGACAAGGTGGACCTGATCGCCGGTCCGGGCAACCCCTTCGTCGCCGAGGCGAAGCGTCAGCTCTACGGCGAAGTGGGCATCGACCTGTTCGCAGGTCCCACCGAGATCCTGGTCATCGCCGATGAGCACGCCGATCCGTTCGTGGTGGCGGTCGACCTGCTCTCCCAGGCCGAGCATGGCCCGGAGTCGCCGGCGATCCTGGTCAGCACCTCGGACTCGGTGGCCCGCAAGACGATGGAGCACATCGAGGCGATCCTCCCCGGCATGCCGACCAAGGACTACGCCGAACCGGCTTGGCGGGACTTCGGCCAGGTGGTGGTCGTGGACAGCATGGACGAGGCGTACGCCGTCGCCGACGGATTCGCCGCCGAGCACGTCCAGGTGCTGACCCAGGACCCGCGCCAGGCCCTGGACAAGATGCAGAACTTCGGTGCCCTGTTTCTCGGTGAGAACACCTGTGTCTCCTACGGTGACAAGGTGATCGGCACCAACCACGTGCTGCCAACCCTGGGAGCGGCGCGCTACACCGGCGGTCTCTGGGTGGGCAAGTACCTCAAGACGGTGACGTACCAGGAGGTGCGCAATCCCTCCACCAGCGGCGACCTGGGCCGGGTCTGCGGCCGGGCGTCGCGGGTGGAACTGTTCGAGGGCCACGCCCGCTCGGGCGACGTACGGGCCTGGAAACACCACGGTGACTCCTTCGGCTGGATCGATGCTGCCCTCGGCCAGACGGCCGCGCTGGCCGACTCGTGAGCCTGGCCGGGCGTACCGCGCTCATCACGGGCGGTGGCAACGGGCTGGGTGCCGCGATCGCTCGATCCCTGCACGAGGCGGGCGCTGCAGTTGTAGTGGTCGGGCGGCGGCCGGAACCGTTGCAGCGGGTGTGCTCCGAGCTCGGATCCCGCGCCCGCTGGCTGGAGTGTGACGTCGCCGACCCGGACTCGGTCGCCGCACTGGCGGATCAGCTGGCCGGCACCGAGATCTCCATCCTGGTCAACAACGCCGGCATCCCCGGACCGGTCGCGCCGCTGACCGAGATCGACGTCGCCGACTGGGACGAGGTCTTCGACATCAACGTGCGGGGCGTCTTCCTGATGTGCAAGGCGTTCCTGCCACCGATGGTGCAGCGCGGCAGCGGCGATGTGATCAATATGGCCTCGGTGTCGGGGAAGCGGCCGCTGATCCGGCGTACGCCGTACTGCGCGTCCAAGATGGCGGTCATCGGGCTCACCTCGACGCTGGCCTTCGAGGTGGGGCCGGCCGGTGTTCACGTCAACACCCTGTCGCCGGGCCCGGTGGTCGGGCCGCGGATGGACCGGAACTTCCGGCTCGAGGCCGAGCGCACCGGCACCAGCTACGAGGCTGCTCGAGAGGCGTTCGTCTCCCGAGCCGCGCTCGGCCGAATGGTGACCGAGCAGGAGGTCGGCGCTGCCGTCCTGGCCATGCTCGCCATGCCCGGGTTGTGCGGCGCCGACATCGACCTCTCTGCCGGCATGGTCGCCTGATGACCGCAGGGACGCTGAAGGATCGGATCCGCGCCGGGGACCGGCTGCTGGGCGTGCTGCTGCGCGTGCCGTCGGAGGAGCTGGTCGAGATGGCGGCGATCAGCGGCTTCGACTTCGTCTTCCTCGACTGCGAGCACGGGCCGGCCGATGTCGTCGAGGTGCGCCGGCACATCGCGCTGGCCTCGCTGCACGGCGTGTCCACGCTGGTGCGTGTCGGCTCGGACGAGGCCGGATTGCTGCTGCGAGTGCTCGACGCCGCGGCCGCCGGGGTGATCGCACCTCATATTGACAGCGCTGCCCAGGCTGAGGCTCTGGTCAGGGCGGCGCACTATCCGCCGGTCGGCGAACGTGGCTTCGCGACGTACAGCCGGGCGGGCCGGTTCGGCTCGGTGGATCCGGCGGCTCATCGAGAGGCCGCACTGGCCAATACGGTCGTGGTGGCGATGATCGAAGGCCCGGAGGGCGTACGGAACGCCGCTGAGATCGCGGCCGTCTCCGGAATCGATGCGGTGATGATCGGAGTGGCCGACCTGCGCGCCGCCCTCACCGCTGACGACCCGGACTTCGAGGATGTCGTGCGCCAGGTGAACAAGGCTGTGGCGGAGAGCCCCGCCGCCCGGCTGGACATCGTGCCGAGCCGGGACGCGGCCGTGGCGGCCTTCGCCGACGGCGCCCAGTTGGTCGTCTACAACCTCACCC
>JBKPNA010000266.1:0-4435 GCA_046765695.1 Actinomycetota bacterium
CCTCGGCGACCGTCTCGAATGTCCTGCGACGCCCGTCCGCCACGTCATGCGCCACCGCACTGCGCCACTACCAGGGAATGCGACGGTGCGCGGACGCCGGTGAGCCTGGCTAGGAATGTGTCGGGTTGCCGTGGGTGAGGCGAGCGGCTAGTCGACGCCACCAGCCGCCGGTCTGAGGTGAGGGTTCCGACGAGGTCTGCGGGCGGTCGACCTCCCGCTCGGCGTCCACGCTCTCGGCGCGCAACGCCCGCCAACGGTCGATCATCGGCTCGACTGCCACCTGCCGGGCGACCACCGGGAGACTGGGCCCGGTCAGAGGACGTCGCCACTCGGCGACCACCCGTCGGTTGAAGTCCTCCAGGACGGTCCGGACCTGCTCCTCGGTGGTCAGCTCGGCCAGTGACGCGGGGAAGGTGTCGGCCTCGCGGCGCAGCGCGATGGTCGGGTGCACCAGTGCGGAGGTGTCGATGTGCTCGCGCTGTACGTAGCTCTTGATCCACCAGTTGGGGTCGTGCACCTCGGGCAGCTTCAGCGGCTTGCCCTTGCCGGGCAGGTCGTCGAAATCGCCGCGCGCCTGCGCCGCGCGGATCTGCGCCTCGACGTCGGGCCGTCCGTCCACGCGTCCAGGGTGCCCCAGGTCGTCCCTGGGCGCAGCCGGTGCTCAGGTAGGGCGAAACAGATCCGCCCTCGCTTGGGAGCCTTGTGGTGGTGCTCGGAAAACGCCCCCGAAGAGTTCATCTCCGGAGGCGGGTTCGCGCCTCTCGCGAACGGATTTCACGATGTCAGAGGGTCAGCGCCAGCGGTCGCCCGAGGTCACGGGTCGAGCCGGTAGAACCGCCAGACGTCATGATCGATGGGCAGGACGGTCACGCGTGAGAAGCCGGCGTCCCGGGCGTACCGGCGCAGCGTGTCCGGTCGCATCACGGTGCCGGTTCCGACCGACTCGGGCTCGGCGAGGCTGGCGGGCAGACAGTGCAGGAGGCTCCAGCCGTACATGAACCGCTCCAGGTCGTCGCCGGGAGCAGTGAAGGTCTCGGCGACCTTCTCGTCTCCGACCAGGACGGCTCCTCCGGGGGCGAGCATCCGGGCTGCCCCGTGCAGGACGCCGACCGGGTCGGCCATGTCGTGCAGAGTCCCGAAGATGGTGATCAGGTGGTACCGGCCCGACAGGGCCGGGTCGCTGGCATCTCCGGTGTCGAAGTGCACGCGGTCCGCCACGCCGGCGTCCTCGGCATTGCCTCGTGCCTCGCTTACGGAGGCCTCGTCAAGGTCGAGGCCGTCGACGCGAGCGGCCGGGTAGCCACGGGCGAGGGCGATGCTCGAGGAGCCGGTGCCGCACCCCAGGTCGGCGACCCGGGCCGGCGCATCGGATGACCGCAACCGCGCCTCGATGTCCGGCATGGCGGGGATCCACTGGTTCGCGAGCTGGTGCAGGAACATCGGCCGGTTGACCGCTGCGACTCCCTGGCGCAGGTCCTCCCCGTAGGCCGAATAGGGCACTCCGCCGCCGCTGCGGATCGCCTCCAGCAGCGCCGGCATGGTCTGTGCGATGCCAACCACCATCCGAGTCAGCGGCGCCATATAGCTCAGGCTGTCCGCATCGGTCATCAGTTCCGCCACCTCCGGGGGCAACCGGAAGCGCCGCACCATGGGATCCCCGTCCTGACCGACGATGTCGATCAGACCAGCTACCGCTTGCTGCTCCAGCCACTCGCGTGCATACCGTTCACCGATGCCCGCTTGGGCGGCAAGCTCACGAGGAGAGGCGTCGGGCAACGCACGCAACGCGGCATACAGGCCGAGCCGGACTCCCAGGTAGACATGGAGCGTTTCCTGCGCCCCGATGACGCCCTGGAAGAGCTGCTCCATAGCCGCGTCCCGTCGGGACGTCTCCACCGGCCCACCCATCGCACCCACTCCCCGGGTCAACCCACCCCGCCAGCATTCACCGCGCCGATGCCCATTGCACTTGCCGATGAAGGCACCCGCCGTTCGGGCCTACCACGATCCGCCGTCCAGGTCTAGCGTGTGATCGATTGGCAACCAGAGACCCAGGAGGCGGCATGCTCAACGACAGCAGAGTCGAGGCCAACATTCCTGCGGGGGACATCGACCGGGCGAAGGGGTTCTACGCGGACAAGCTGGGCCTGACGCCGTCTTCGGAAGTGATGCCGGGGTACCTGCGGTACGAGACGGCCGGCGGGACGACGTTCAACATCTACCAGACCGAATACGCCGGGCGCGCGGGGCACACGATCGCGCAGATCCACGTGGACGACGTCGAGAAGGAGGTCGCCGACCTCAAGGCCAAGGGCGTCACCTTCGAGGTCTACGACGACATGCCGGGCGTGGAGTGGCGGGGTGAGGTCGCCGTCATGGCCGAGCTGGGCAAGGCGGCGTGGTTCAAGGACAGCGAGGGCAACATCCTCTGCATCGACGAACCGGCCAGCGGCGGCTGACGAGGCGCGGCGTCCACTGCCGACCGGGGCGCGTCAGCGGCAGGAACGCGAGTCATCGTCTCGGGCTGTAATGAGCCGGCCCGGCGGCTTCGCGAGCGGCGGATGAGTCCAGCCACCCTGACGCGTAGGGAGCCAACCACGCCTCCGCCTCTTCTCGCCAGCCCGAGGGAAAGGGCGTCGTCGCGGCACGCCTGAGCCGTGCTCGAAGGCCGTGGGGTGCTAGACCGACGGTGAGGGAACGAAGCGCGCGGCGATAGCCGCCATAGCGAGCGAACCGCTGAGCGTTCATCCGCAGCCCCATCCAGCGGTCGCCGTTGCGAAACGCCATGTCGGACAGGTAGGACAGCCGCCTCTCGTGGTCGAAGCCGACCTGACGCTGCGCGCGCTCACGCTCGTACTTCGCCTCGACATAGCGGTACTCGACGTCCGATCGCCTGGCGTTGTGCGCCATGCCCTGCCGATGGATGTAGTACCCCAGGAGCGGGCGCGAGACGACCGCCACGGGCGACCGTAACCCGAGCCGAGTGTAGAAGTCCCAGTCGGCCAGGTTGGACAGGACCTCGTCGAAGCCTCCGGCTGCTCTGGTGAGTTCCCGTGAGGCGAGGACGCCCGAGCCACCGCCGGGGACGACGTTCACGGCGAGAAGCGCGTCGCCGACGTCAGGATCGGCGGGAGGCTCGGCCCAGTAGAGGACTCGGCACTGCTCGTCGATGTTGACGGAACCGGTGCAGGACCACTGCGACGACGGGTGGGCGGCGACGGCGTCGAGCTGGGACCGAAGCTTTCGGGGGGCCCAGAGATCGTCGTCGTCGACGAACGCGATCCAGGGCGTGCACGCGTTCTCGATCCCAGTGTTCCGGGCTGCCGACACCCCCCTGAGCTGCGGATGTCGAACCAGCGTCACACGGCTGTCGCCCATATCTGCAACGGACGCCGCCGTGCCGTCCGAGCTGCCGTCGTCCACCACCACGACCTCGATGTCCACATCGCGTTGGGCGAGGACTGAATGAAGAGTCCGTGCCAGCAGCAGGCGTCGGTTGTGCGTGGGGATGATCACCGTCACCTCGGCCGTCATGCGCGCCGCTCCGGGGTCCGTCGGTCGTCCACGGTCCGAGCGAAGCCGTGAGCCTGCGACATCGGCCGCCACACGGAGGTCTCGTGTTGCGCGGATGGGTGCGCATGCTTCAAGTGATGATCACCGCCATTCCTGCACCGGCCCGGTCATGCAGGGCCACTGCCCCGCCTGCGTCCTGATGGCCGATGCCTTCATCGACGGGCGTCGACCCCCCGGTCAGCGCCTGCTCACAGTCATCTACCCGGGCAGGCGTAGCCAGTACACCATTGCTGGGTGATCCCCGCAGAGTTTTGACCCCATTCTGGGGTCACCTGGATGCCGGCGGCGTCCCCGGCTGCTGCGGGAGCGCGCCTCGCCGGTCCGCGTTCACCCGGAGGCCGGTTCTGCAACTCTGGTCCCATGAGGACCCGCGCGGAGGCCCTGGTCTCGGTGATCATGATCTTCTTCGACGCCGAGGAGTTCTTCGAGGAGGCCATCGCCAGCGTCCTCGCCCAGACGCATCCCTCGATCGAGCTGCTGCTGTGCGACGACGGGTCGACTGACGCCAGCACGGCGATCGCTCGGCGATGGGCCGAGGATCATCCGGCGGTCCGTTACCTGGAGCACCCCGGTCACGCCCACCTCGGTATGAGCAGCACGCGGAATCTGGGGATCGCGGCCGCCCAGGGCGAGCTCGTGGCGTTCCTCGACGCCGACGACGTCTGGGACAAGGACCACCTCCACCACGAGGTCACACTCCTCCTCAGCCACCCCGAAGCGGCGATGGCGTGCGGGCAGGCGGTCGACTGGCGCAGCTGGGAGGATCCCCGGGCGTCGGACAGCTTCGATCCACTGCCCTGGCCACCCGGGTCCGTCGTCGCTCCGCCGCGCATGCTGACGGCCCTGCTGCGCAACGGGACCT
>JBKPNA010000267.1:0-6109 GCA_046765695.1 Actinomycetota bacterium
TGCTCGACGTCATCGCCGGTCTGCAGCGTTCCGGCGCCATCACGGTCGCGCGGATGTGCGTGACCTGCCGGTTCTTTCGCCGGGACGCCCATCCCGATACGGCCCAGCCACATCACTGCGCGTTGGTCGGCGTTCCGATGAGTGCCGGAGAGCTCCGGGTCGACTGCGCCGAACACGAGCCGAACGTTGCCTAGCGGACAGCCCGTCTTGGTGTCGTTTCTCCGCACAAGGCCTTGTGTGGTGGCCGTGGCGGCCGGTTTGGGTGTCGTTTCTCCGCACAAGGCCTCATGTGGAAGTGATGGGGGCCGATTTGGGTGTCGTTTCTCGACGATTTCGTCAAAGACAGCTGGCTGGCGCCATCGTGGCCGAAGCGCTGTATCCGATGGTCGTACAACCCTGACAGCGGTCAAGGTTGTACGACGATGGTCCTACCCTCGACCCGCAGCGAGATTCCGTCGGCCGAGGCGGCTGCGCTGGTCAGGTGATGCCCGAATGGCAGCGTCCCCAACGGGACACTCAGCGCCAGGCGCTGACCGAGCAGGAGCCGGCTCGCCTCGTTGAGGGTTGCGTTGCCGGTGTCGATCTGACGCGGAGTGATCCGCAACACGTCGTCGGCGACCGAAAGGGTCACCCGCGCGCTGACAGCGACCCGCTGGTTGAGGACGTCGACCACTCCGCTGAGCCGGGCCTCGCCATTCTCACTTGGAGCCAGTTCCAAGGGCCGTCCGGTGGCGGCGAAGTAGGCGTTCACATCCTCATAGCGCAGGGCGACGTCCTCGACAGACCGGCTGACGCCGACCCGCCTGATGTCCTGCACGAGCACATCGTGGAACGGCACCCGGACGTCGAACAGCTGTGAGTCCACTCGTTCGATGCGGAGCGGTCCACTGCTGATGCCACGCGTGCTCACGTTCACCTGGTCGTACGCGGCGCGTACGACCTGCGGTACGAACGCGAATCCGCTGACGCTGACCACCGGCGGCTCACTGACCCCGGTGGCGTTCTGGATGTTCCGCGCAAGGAGGGCCTCGGCGCCCAGCCGGGCCAGTGCGTCTGCTCCCCAGCCCAAGAAGTAGACGGCGATCACGAAGAGAGCGACCTCGATTGCCGTACGCCCTCGCTGGCTCAGCCGGAACCGCGGGCTGGAACGCTCCGCTCGATCCGCCGTTTCCACTTCAGCCATGGACCGGTTCCACACTCACTGGGGCGGGGGCGGCGTTCGACTCGCCGGTGGTGACACGCTTGCTGGGCCACCTGGCCCACCGACCCAGCAGGACGAGCACCGCCGGTGTCAGCACCGGGCGGATGATCAGGGTGTCCAGCAGGATGCCGACGGTCATGGCGAAGGCGATCTGCCGGAAGGTCGACAACGGGATGATCGCAACCAGGGTGAACGTCGCGGCCAGGATCAGGCCGGCAACGGTGATCGCATGGGACGCGCGCGGGACGGCAACGATCAGGGCCTTGGCCATCGGGCGCCGCTTCGCCTCGTCCCAGATCGATCCGACCGCGAAGACGTTGTAGTCGGAGCCGAGCGCGATGAGCAGGATTGCGGAGGCGAACGGGGCGTAGAAGGTCAGCCCCTCCCCGCCGAGAATGTTCTGGAACAACAGCGTGGTCAGCCCCAGTGCTGCCGTCACGCTCAGCACGCTGCAGATCAGCAAAGCGATCGGCGCAACCAGTGCCCGCAGGTACAAACTCAGGATCACGAGCTCGATCAGCAGGGCCACCACCAGAGTGATCTTCAGGCTTCGCCGGGTCAGCTGCGCCACCTCGGCAGCGATCAGGGTCTGACCCGTCATCGAGACCTGCGCCTGCGGTAGGCCCGCTTCCCTGGCCAGTTCGGGCATCCGGTCCTGCAGGATCAAGACGTTGTCGATCGCCCTCGCGGCGAGTGGGTCGCTGTCGTAGACCACCACCAACCGCGCGGCGTTTCCGCTTTCGGCAAGCACCAGACGGTTGGCCCGCTCCGTCGGGAGGTCCTCGACACCGAGCACCCGCACTACGCCCGGCTGACGCGAGATCGACTCCTCCAAGCGGGCCAGCTCGGCTCGCTGGCTGGTGACCCCCTGTTGTTCGATCAGGACCTCTGTCGGGGCGGAGATGCCGTGGATGCCCGCGGCCTTCAGCAGCTGGTCGCCCTCGGCGACTGGGTCGTCGCGTGGCAGGCCAGCGGTGAAGGACAGCTCCAGCCGCGACTGGAGCAGTGGCAGGCTGGCCAGGCCGAGCAGCACCACGACGCCGGCGGCGGCGATGAGGGCGGGCCCCCGATTGGTCAGCAGCTGGATTCCCCGGGTGAGCAGCCGCCTGCGTTGGGCCGGATGGCCGAACTCGATCTGATCGCCGCGCTCCGAGCCGCGTACCGGGAGCACGGTGAACAACCGCCAGCTCATGATCGTCATCACGGCCGGGGTCAGGGTGAGGCAGAGCGCGAGGCCGACGAGCACGGTCAGGGCCAGTGCCGGTCCGAGAGCGCGGAAGATCTGGAAGGGGGCGGCGAGCAGGGCGATGGTGCCGCCGGCCACGGTCAGTCCCGCGACCGCGACCACCGAGCCGTTGAGCCGCAGCGCATTGCGGGTGCTGGTCACACTGTCGGTTCCGGTGTCCAGCTCGTCGCGAAAAGCCGAGAAGAACAGCACGCAGTAGTCGGTGACCACGCCGAGCAGCAGGGCGAGGAGCACGGGTTCGAGCTGTCGGGGAACCTCGAATTTCAGGGCGTACGCCAGCTGGTCGAGCAGCGGGAAGTAGACGAGGTAGCCGATGGCCGCGATGGCCAGCACTGTCAGCGGGGCGAGCAGGGAGCGGAAGGCCAGGGCGACGACCACCAGGATGAGCAACACGCTGGCGACCTCGAACAAGTGGAGTCGCGACCGCAGGTAGTCACCGTAGGCGACCTGGGCCGGGACGAAGCCCGTCACGTACGAGTCCACCGCCGACTGGTTCTTGAAGTGGGCTGCGTACGCGCTCGCCAACCGCACCGATTGGCGCAGACCGGTGCCTTCGGTGACGTAGAGGTAGGTCACCGTGGTGTCGACCCGGCCGGTCGGCACCGGAATCGCGGCGAGCAGGCTGCCGGGCGGCGGCGGCGTGGGCGCCTTGAGCACGTCCTGTGTCGTGGCCAGCGCCCACAGTATCGAGTCGGCCTGCGTCAGCAGGCTGAGCCCGTCGGGTTGGTGCACGACGACGGTCGTGCCGGCGAGCACCGGGACCTTGAACTCCTGCAGGACACGTTCCTGGACCTTCAGGACGGGGCTGTTTGGTGGCAGCAGATCTCCGAAGCCGCCACTGCCGCTCGACGTGGAGGGGATCAACACCGTCACCAGAGTGGCGGCTGCAATCCAGGCCGCAACGATCACCCAACGGCCGGCGGTCACGCCGATGCGGTACGTCCGGCCTATCGCCGCCATTGTGGAGGATGTGGTCTGCGCAGCGCGCTGCAGCACTCCTGGTACGCGCACGCCACCCCCTCCCGGTGCGCTTCCGCCAACAGTTCCGAGAAGCTATGCCAGAAGTATCATTCAGACCCCTTGTCGCCTGGTACTGCTCAGGAGGGACCGTGACCAACTCCAGTGAAACTCCAGACCGGTCGACGCAGGCGGCGCCCCCGGTGCAGACCCGGCGGTTGCGGTGGTGGGTTGCCGGCATCACGTTCGTGGCGGGCTTCGTCTTCGGTGTGATCGCCGTGGGCCTGCTGAGCGCGGGCACTCCCGAGTTCGGGACCGAGGGCGGTCCCGGTGCCTCGGCCCGGACCACCTTTGCGCCCACACCTGGCAGCACCATGCCTGTTGTCGCCGAGGCCCGGGTCAATGGTGCCTGCCTGTCGGTGATCAACGAGGCTCAGGACATGTACACGGTCTTGACGGGGCTGGGGCAGGCCGTGAAGGCCGTCGACCTGCAGCAGCTCGACGACATCGTTCGGCGCTTGCAGCCGATCGAAGCTCGACTGGGCCAGGATCTGCAGAACTGCGAAGTGCAGACCGAAGTCGTCAACCCGCCAACCGGGAGTGCGGCTCCCTCGCCCAGCACGCCGCAGCCCAGTCCCTCCCCGACGCGCTGACCGCCTGGACAGGATGCGGCGGCCTGGCGTCGCCTGGCGCCATTGTGCTGTTACGCCGTCCGTTTACCGCGGGTGAGCACGGATATCTGCTGCATGTCGATGTCATGGACCAGCGGGTCGGCATGCCGATGCACCAGGAGCCAGTCGGAACCTTCACGCCGATAGACGTGGGTGATGCGCATCGACCAGTCCTGGTCGGGCAGGTCGCCGATCTCGCCGTGCTGGCGCTCGATCATCACCAGGACGGCGGTGTCGTCCCACATGTGCGTCTCGACGTGCTCCAGTCTCGCCTCGCCGTTGGCGAACGGGCTCTTCCAGCCCGCGAACTCAGCCGCCCGGTCCTCGAACCGGCGGGCCGGTCCACCACTCGGATCCATCAGGGTGAAGCCGGGGGCGTGGTGGGTGTGCGCGAGATAGCGGTCCATGTCTCCGCGCATCCATGCGTCGGCTGCCTCATTGGTCCGTCGGATGAGTTCGGTGAGTGGCTCGTCGGTCGGTGCTTCCTCAGCCATGGTCAGGTTCCTCCCCAAACTCTTGGACGCTGACAACATCTGGTGTGTCAGCGTGCCAGAACTCCGTTGGAAGCCTACGAGACGCGGTGGCCGGCCCGGCCGGGACGCTCCATGAGCCGACCGTCCACACTCAGGTCGACATCCTCGTTGTAGAAGGCGACCATGTTGGCGATGGGGCTCAGGGCCCGGGTCGGGAAGGCGTACGACCAGGCGAGGTCCGCGACCGTCGTTTCCCCGACCTGCGCGGTCCAGTATTGGCTGGTCCGCCCCTTGTACGGGCACTCGGTCCAGGTATCGGACGGCACCAGATGGGTGAAGTCGACGGCCGTCCGATCGAAGTAGTAGCGCGTCGGCAGGCCGGTCTCGAAGACCATCACCGTCGCGGCGGACTCGGCCAGCGTGACGCCGGCGAGGCCGATCGTGACGAGGCGGCTGGAGCGCAGCGCGTCCACCCGGGTGTAGGGGTTGCGCGGATGGACGTAGATCTCCTCGTCCTCCTCGAACCAGGCGTCCAGTGCGCTCCATTCGAAGCGCACCGTGCCGGCCACGGCGGGATCCGCGTCCTCGCCGAAGCGACGGGCCGCTGCCTGCCGACTGGTGTCGCCGACGGTGAGGGTATGCACCCGTGACGTGCCGAGCCGGTGGCGGTGAGTGGTGCCCTCGTCGGTCAGCAGTTCAACGCGTACGTCGTCGGCCGGGACCTGGTACCAGGGGTACTTGGGGGAGTCCCAGACATAGATTGCCCGTGTGGTGTCGAAGACGCACACGTTGTGGAGGTAGCCGCGAATCCGGCGCGGCACCGGCTCGACGGTCGCGCGGTGGTCGACCATTTGGGGATAATCCATGGCCCACGAAAATGTGGCACAGATCGACTTCGAGCACCGCGACACGCCGGTCAGCTGTGAAACGCGCGTCGATTCTTCGAGGTCGGTGCCGGAAGCGGAGCCCATAGCATCCGAGCATGGCGGAGCGCGTCATGGTCATCGGGCGGGTCATCGATCAGTTGCTCGCAGACCGGATCGAAGACCGTCCGCTGCGCGTCGGCGTGGACGGCATCACGGCGGCCGGGAAGAGCACCTGGGCCGGCGAGCTGACCAGCGCCGTCCGGGTCCGCGGCCGCCCGGCGCTGCACCTGTCCACCGACGACTTCCACCATCCGCGGGTCCGGCGGCACCGGCAGGGCCGTACCTCGGCGGTCGGCTACTACGCGGACGCGTACGACTTCGCCGCGCTCGCCGAGCACGTGCTGCGCCCCCTCGGTCCCGGCGGCGACCGGCGCATCCGCACCCGCATCCACGACCTGGAGAGCGACGAAAGGATCGACGAGGAGCCGATCGCGGTGCCGCCGGGGACTGTGGTCATCGTGGACGGCACCTTCCTGCAGCGAGCCGAGCTCGACGGTCTGTGGGACAGCGTGATCTACATCGACATGAGTCCGACCACGGCCCGGGCCCGGGCAGCCGAACGTGACGCAGCCCTGTTCGGCGGTGCGGCGGCGGTCGAGGAGATCTATCGGAGCCGCTACCACGCAGCGTGCGAG
>JBKPNA010000268.1:0-12676 GCA_046765695.1 Actinomycetota bacterium
CGGCCGGCGAATCCACGATTTGCGGCACACTGCGGCCTGTCTGTGGTTCACTCGCGGGGTCGATCCGGTGACGGTTCAGGCCTGGATTGGACACGCCTCAATTGCCACGACAAACCTCTACTTGCACCACCTGGGAACCTCAGCCGATCAGGCTGGTCTAGCGCGTCTGAACGATCGGAGGCGAACATGGGGCGAACGTCGCATGGATCTAGGCGAATGACAACGCCGCGGTTCTTGCCCTCGGAAGGGATATCACCTAGTCACAGGCGGTTCCCGGTTGGTGGAGCTAAGGGGATTCGAACCCCTGACCTTCTCGTTGCGAACGAGACGCGCTACCGACTGCGCCATAGCCCCGCGGACCGGACCGGCCGATCAGCACGCAGACTCTACCACCGGCTCGAGCCGCAGCCAGTCCTCAGGAAAGGCTGGCTCCGAGTCGGCTGATGGCGCGGGATCCAGGTGGCCCGGCGGCCTAGGCGGACGCCATCTTTTGGTTCGCGCTGTCGCCGTCGGCCTCCGCCGCTTCCTCGGCGAGCGTCTCGGGCGCATCGGCCGTCACCGGGACCTCGGGCCGCGCCGAGGCGCTGGCGCCGGGACCGGAGAGGTCTATGGTGCGAACCGTGCGCGGTGCCAGCGGCTTGGACACATACGTCGGCACGGTGATCGGCACCGGATCCCACAGCGAGCCGGCGTCATTCGCCGGTTCGGACTTGGCCTTGCCGCCGCGCGTGGTCGCGGGCTTACCGGCCTCAGCACGTGCCAAATCATCCCGACTCAGGAAGATGGTCAACTCATTGCTGCCGTGCCGGATCTGACGATAGCGCGCGTCCAGGTTGCGCCGGATCACCCGAACACTGATCCGAGCCACGATTACGAAGACAAACAAAAATCCCCCGGGTATCGCCAGGCCCCACCAGGGAGTTAGCCCCGCCGCACATGTCCCCACCACCACGCTCAGCCCGGCCAGCAGGACGACGAGCACTCGGCGCCGACGCTTGGCCGCCACGCACTCCTGGCGGCGCAAGTCCTTGATCGCTGCCCGCCGAGTCTGCGGCGTGGAGACCTCATACCGAGGGATCTCGGCCAGGTCCTGGTCGACCAGCGGCGCAGTGCCGTTGCGGATGATCCGCATCGAGTCCGAGAACCGGTCCGGCGGATCCACGGCGGCGACCGGCTCGTCGTCGCGACGGCGGACGAAGTGCGGAACGAGGTACGCCAGCCACGCGATCGCTATCGCCGCGAAAATTAGACCGGTCGTCCCCACACCCTTGACCGTAAGGCCAGGCCCGGGTGGGGATGGCGATCTTGAGCGGTGTGTCGCCGAAGAGATGTCGAGAAGCGGACGCGGCCAGCGTCCAGAGCCGTCACCGCCGCAGGTTCTCCCAGCGGCGTACCAGGCCCTCGGGCACCTCCTCCGCGTTGAGTGCGAACACCAGATGATCCCGCCAGTCCCCGTCGATGTGCAGGTAGCGCGGCCGCAATCCCTCGGGCCGGAACCCGAGCTTGGCGACCACCCGCAGACTGCGCACGTTCTCAGGGCGGATCGCGATCTCGATCCGGTGCAGGTTCATCACGTCGAAGCAGTAGTCCACCGACAGCGCCACCGCGGTCGGGATGATGCCCCGACCCGCCAGCCGCTGATCCACCCAGTACCCGATCTGCCCCCAGGAGGCCGAGCCCCCAACGATGCCGCTCACGGTCAGCTGCCCGGCCAGCCGGCCTCGGCCACCCTTCCCGGTCGGCTCGTACCACACCAGCCAGGGCAGCATCCGCCCGTCTCTGGCCTGTTTGGTCAGCGAGCGGACCAGGCCCGCGTACGTCGCCGGCCCCGCCTCCGAGCCGGGTGGCAGGGTCGCCTCCCACGGTCGAAGCCACTCGGCGTTCAGTCGCCGCACCCGCTCCCAAGCGCCTCCGTCGCGCTGTCGTAACGGCGCCAGGATCACCGCGCCATGGCGCAGCGTTACCGGCCAACGATGCCGGCCCGTGCGCGCTAGCCCGGCAGGCCGCGACGACGGCCGATCCGGGCTGACCGGCATCTCAGTGGTCTCCACCTCGCACCTGACTAACCGCGTGTCGAAGCACTGGTCCTAGCACCGCCATCCCGTCCCGGGCTCCCCCGCTGGAGCCGGGCAGGTTGACAACCACCGTACGCCCGGCCACCCCGGCCACGCCTCGGCTGAGCACCGCGGTAGGCACTCCATGGTCGACCCCGTAGCGGGCGATGGCCGCGGCCAGCTGTGGCACTTCCCGATCGAGTATGGCGAGCGTTTGCTCAGGGGTGTGGTCGTTCGGGTTCAGTCCGGTGCCCCCTGTCGTCACGACCACCGCGTGCCCGGCCCGGACCGCCTCGCGAAGTGCCTCCCCCACTGGATCCCCATCGGGCACGACGACCGGATCTCCCACAGCGAACCCAAGCTCGGCGAGAGCCGCGACGATGATCGGCCCGGACGTGTCGGCATAGACCCCGCCGGCAGCGCGGGTCGACACGCTGATCACCAAGGCCGTGTCGGTCATCCGCCCTGCTTCCGAGTCCAGTCTCCGCGCCGACCGCCCGACTTGGCGAGCACCCGTACGTCGCTGATCACCGCGGCCCGGTCCACCGCCTTCACCATGTCGATCACCGCGAGCCCGGCCACGCTGACCGCGGTCAGCGCCTCCATCTCCACTCCGGTCCGATCTGTGGTCTTGACCGTGGCCGCGATCTCCACCCCGTCGTCGGTCACGCCGACCTCGACGTCCACCGCACTGATCGCCAGCGGGTGGCACAGCGGAATCAGGTCTGGCGTCTTCTTGGCCGCTTGGATGCCGGCGATCCGGGCAACGGCCAGTGCATCACCCTTGGGCAGCGATCCTGACCGCAGGGCGGCGACAGCCTCCGAGCTGAGCCGAACCCGGCCGGCCGCCGTCGCCGTACGCGCGGTCACCGCCTTCTCCGATACGTCGACCATGCGCGCATCGCCGGTCTCGCTCAAATGTGGCAGCGGGATCTCGGACATCGGACAACCCTCAGCCGGGCAGCTCGTCGAGCAGCCAGATGTCCAGCGGCTCCCCCGCTGCGACGTGCTCGGTCTCGGCCGGCAGAATCACCAGCGCGTTGGCCCGTGCCAGGTCGCCGAGCAGATGTGACCCGTGTCCGCCGACGAGCTCGACCTGCCGACGGCCGGACTCGGTACGACGGGTGAAGCCCCGAGCCAGCTGCTGACGACCGCGGATCGAGGTCATGGCGTGGGCAGCCTCCGCCTTCACCGTCGGTCGCACATGGGGCTGCACGCCCATCAACTTGCGGAGAACCGGCCGGACGAAGACCTCGAACGACACGAACGAGCTCACCGGGTTGCCGGGAAGCATGATCATCGGCACTCGGTCGGCGCCGATCAGCCCGAAGCCCTGAGGCCTGCCGGGCTGCATGGCCACCTGGGCGAAGTCGCACGCGCCCAGCTCGGGGACCACCGCCTTGACGAGGTCGTAGTCGCCCTGGCTGATCCCACCGCTGGTCAGGATCAGGTCGGCGCGCAGCAACTGCTCCGTGATCACGCGCTTGAGCAGCTCACCGTCGTCACCGACCTGTCCAGCCCGGAACACCTGGGCCCCGGCATCCCGCACCGCTGCCGCCAGCAGGAAGGAGTTGGCGTCGAAGATCTGTTCCTCGCGGTCAAGGCCCGAGCCCGGCTCCACCAACTCGGTGCCGGTGGAGATGACGACCACCCGCGGCCGCGGCCGGACCAGCACCTTGTCCAGTCCGATCCCCGCGAGTACGCCGATGTCGCGCGGCCCCAGCAGGTGACCGGCCCTAAACAGCTGGGTGCCCGCTCGAATGTCCTCCCCGCGATGGCGTACGTGCTGGTCGGGACTGCTCGGGGCGATGATCTTGACGTCGCTGGTCCCGCGGTCGGTGTTCTCGTACGGCACGACCGTGTCGGCCCGTTCCGGCATCGGCGCCCCAGTCATGATCTTCATCGCAGTGCCTGGGGACAGCCGGTGGGGGACGGCGCCGCCGGCTGCGATCTCCCCCACCACGGGCAGGCTGACCGGACTGTCCGGGGAGGCGTCGGCGACGTCGACAGCCCGCACCGCGTACCCGTCCATGGCCGAGTTGTCGAACCGCGGCAGATCGACGGTGGCGGCGATGTCCTCACACAGGCAGAGGCCGAGGGCATCCAGCAGGTGCTGGTTGAAGGGCAGCAGCTCAGTGACGCAGCTCAGCAGGTACTCCCGATGCGCCTCCATCGTGCGCAGCCCGGTCGGACCGGGATCAGGCGGGTCGGGCAGAGGCGGCAGCGCAGCGGGTTTCAGATGGCCGGAATCGTTCTTCTTCCGGCTGAACAGGGCCACACCGCAACCCTACGCATCAGTCCCGCGGCCACTCGGTGAGCCACGCGGTGCACTCGCCTGGGAGCATCCCGTCGGCCAACGGCACGCTGCTCACCCGGACCACGCCCTCCGGCAGACGCACCGGCTCCTTACCGAAATTAGTGAGGCAGTGCCACCCTCCGGGCCTAACGAAGTGCAGCACGTCCGGATTCGACGTCGGGATCCACTCCAGCTCCTCGGCCGCCTGCAGCTGGCGCCGTATCCGGAGTGCCTCGCGGTAGAGCTCGAGTGTCGACTCCGGACGGCCGGCCTGCGCGGCGACGGCCTTACGCGAGAAGCCGGCGGGCTGCGGCAGCCAAGGCGCAGCCACACTGCCGAACCCGTACGAGTCGCCGTCGGTCGTCCACGGCAGCGGCACCCGGCAGCCGTCACGGCCCTTCCTCGTGTTCAGCGTGCGGTGCCAGATGGGGTCCTGCAGCGCGGAGGCCGGCAGGTCGACGACCTCGTGCAGACCGAGTTCCTCACCCTGGTACAGGTAGGACGAGCCCGGCAGGGCCAGCATCAGCAGCGTGGCGGCGCGAGCCCGGCGGAGCCCTGAGATCTCGTCGGCGAGGGGCAGCGTGCCGTCGCTCATCAGCCAGGCATTGATGTCGATCCCGGGCGGCAGGCCGTAGCGCGAAGTGTGCCGGACAACGTCGTGGTTGGACAGCACCCAGGTGGACGAGGAACCGGTCTTGGCCGCCTCGTTCAGACAGAAGGTGATCACCCGATGGAACGCAGCGGCGGAGAAGTGGGCCTTGAGCAGGTCGAAGTTGAACGCCTGCCCGAGCCCCGTGGGCCGCGCGTAGAGAGCCCGCCGCTCGGACGGCGCAAATGCCTCGGCCACTGCCGTCCGTGGTGGGTCGTACTCGTTGAAGACGGCCCGCCACTCGGCGTAGATCTCGTGCACCTCGTTGCGGTCGTAGAGCGGGTCGCTGCCATCGAGCGGCAGCGTCCTGTCCTCCAGCACGGGCTTGCTGCGCAAGGGTTCGGAGAGGTCCTTGGCCAGGGCGTGTGCGACGTCGACCCGGTAGCCGTCGACGCCCCGGTCGGCCCAGAACCGCAAGGTGGTCTTGAAGTCCTCCCGTACTTCGGGGTTGTCCCAGTTGAGATCGGGCTGCTCGGCGGCAAAGAGATGGCAGTACCACTGGCCGTCGGGCACCCGGGTCCACGCGGGCCCGCCGAAGTGGGAGATCCAGTCCGAGGGCGGCAGCGAGCCGTCCGGGCCGGTTCCGTCGCGGAAGATGTAGCGCCCCCGGGCGGCCGAGCCGGGCGGCGAGGCGAGCGCCTCGACAAACCAGGCATGCCGGTTGGAGGTGTGGTTCGGGACGATGTCGACGATGACCTTGAGACCGCGGGCATGCGCCGCCGCGACGAGGGCATCGAAGTCGGCCAGCGTGCCGAGCTCCGGGGCGACGTTGCGGTAGTCGTCCACGTCGTAGCCGCCGTCGGCCAGCGCCGAGGGGTAGAACGGGCTGAGCCAGATGGCGTCAACGCCGAGCTCGGCCAGGTACCCGATCCGGGAGGTGATCCCCGGCAGGTCGCCGATCCCGTCGCCGTTGCTGTCGGCGAAGCTGCGGGGATAGATCTGGTAGACGCATGCTTGGCGCCACCAGTCGGCGTCCAGCTTGTGGTCGGAGGCGAGCAGCACCTGGTCGGTCATGACAGCAGGAAGTCCTTCAAGACAACAGAGGGTGGAGAGAACGCCGGAGACAATGACAGCGCTTGCATTAGTCTAGGAAGGCGCACTCCCGGACGCAAACCAAAAGGGCGATCATGGCGGACCTGTCGCGTTCTCGGATGGCCGACGTGGCGGCCCGCGCCGGGGTGTCGATCTCCACCGTCTCCCGTGCCCTGCGCGGCTCTCCGTTGGTCTCCGCTGATACCACTGCACGCGTGGTTGAGGCCGCTGAGGAGCTGCAGTTCGCAATCTCCCGCGCTGCCTCCAGCCTGGCAACAGGCAAATTGGACCGGATCGCCGTGCTACTCAGCGGGTCCCTGAGTTCGTGGTTCAACGGCTGCCTGCTGGACTCCATC
The DNA here is from genome assembly GCA_046765695.1 of Actinomycetota bacterium. Lineage (GTDB taxonomy): Bacteria > Actinomycetota > Actinomycetes > Propionibacteriales > Propionibacteriaceae > Microlunatus. Next base: position 6,388 of record JBKPNA010000268.1, read on the forward strand.
TATGCGGTGTTGCACGAGCGCGGGCAGGAGTTGTTGATCTACCGCACGTTGAGCCGGGAACAACGCGACGAGTTCTTCGGCACCCTGCCGGCGCGGCGCAACGCCGATGCACTGATCGTCGGATCGCTCGAGCTGACGGCTGCCCAGCGACAGCGTTTGCAGGATCTCGGAATGCCTCTGGTCTTCGTCAACCAGCGAAAGGCCGGGTCTGTCTCGGTCTCGGTGGACGACGCGGCCGGGGCGGAGGTTGCCGCCCAGCACCTGGTCAACCTCGGTCACCGCCGGATCGCCTACGTGGGGTTCGGGCACGACCCCGCCGCCCGGCCCAGCTCGGCGAACCGGCTCACCGGCTACCGCCGGGTCATGGCGGCGGCCAAGGTGCCGACCCGCGACCAGGCGGTGATCACCACGACTCGGCTGGATGACGGATCCGACGTTGTTCGGCAGCTGCTCGGCCGATCGCGTCCGCCGACCGGGCTGCTGGTGGAGTCCGACGACCTGGCCATGCGGGTGCTCGCGGCGCTCTGGCGAGCGGGGCTGCGAACTCCGCAGGACATGTCCGTCGTCGGATTCGACAACCACGCGATGGCAGACACGTTCGGGCTGACGACGATGGCACAGCCGGTGGCGGAACTCGGGCATCGGGCCGCCGATCTGGCGCTGACGCTGGCCGCCGGCCAGTCTCCGCGCCGGCGGGTGGTCACCGTGCCGGCCAGCCTGGTGCTGCGAGCATCGACCGGCCGGCCGCCCGAGTCCTGAACGGTATCCGACGCCTGCGCTGCCCGAGCCGCAGTCCACGGAAGCCGAACGGGCCGCTGTCGGCTTCGTTAGGCTATGAGGGTGCTCCAGCCGGACCAGGCCCTCGACGATGCCGCGCTCCAAGGCGCCAAGGCAACGCTGCGCAAGGCCATCCTGTTCCGCCGGGATGCGCGACCGTCCGAGCAGCGGCTTAGCGACGACGTGGCGCGGCTGGGGATCATGCAAACCGCCCTGCGCGCCCGGATGCCCGACACCGTGGCCGCCTACCTGTCCACCGGGTCCGAACCGGGCACACTCCAGCTCGTCGCCTGGCTCGCCGCGCACGGCGTACGGGTGTTGCTGCCAGTGCTGTCGCATCCCATCGGCGGCCGGCTGGAACGGCCGGCCTGGGCTCCGTACGAAGGTCCGGACAGCCTCTGGAGGGGGGCTCTTTCCATTCTGGAGCCGACCGGTCAGCCGTTGCCCAGTGAGCAGCTTCCCGAGGCCGAGCTGGTGATCTGTCCCGGCTTGGCAGCCAATCGGGTGGGCGACCGGCTCGGACGGGGCGGCGGCTGGTACGACCGGGCGCTGGTGCACGCGTCGCAGAGCGCGCCGATCTGGGTGCTGCTCAACTCCGATGAGGTGCTGAAGGTCATTCCGGTGCAGGAGTGGGACCGCCGGGTGGACGTGATCATCACTCCGGAGCAGATGATCACCTGCGAGCCGCCGGTGCTGCTGGCCTGACTTCAGACCACCCGGAAGCCGCTCAGTCCCTCCGACGACTCCTCAGCAACGTCAACGCGACTGACCTGCGCTCCTGCCGGGCCGGCGTGAGCCCAGTCGACCATCGCCTCAACGGCATCCTCCGGCCCCTCGAACACGGCCTCGACAGTGCCGTCGGGATTGTTCCGGACCCAGCCGGCGACCTGCTGAGATCGAGCTTCTCGGCGGCAGCTGTCCCGAAAGAACACCCCTTGCACCAGGCCGTGCACCACCACCCGTCGACGAATGCTCACACGCCGACTGGCCTGGTGCGGAGCGTTCTCGGCTCGTCGGCGCGGCGGGCGTACACCTGTCCGTCGTCGATCCTGACCTCGTACGCGGTCAGCGGCCGGGTGGCCGGACCGCCGGCGACGGTTCCGTCGAGTTCGAACATGCTGCCGTGCCAGGGGCAGACGATGCAACCGTCCTTGAACTCCCCCTCGTGCAACGGCCCGCCGCGGTGGGTGCACCGATCGGCGAGCACCACGACGTCGTTGCCGGTGCGGGAAAGCACCAGTGGAACACCACCGATGTTCGCCTCGGTGAGCACGCCGGCCGCGATGTCGGCGAGATCGGCAATCCAGGTCCATTCCGGCTCGCTGTGCTGGAAGGCGGTGGTGTCGACACCGACGCCGAGGGCGTACGCCAGGTGGCCGCCGAGCCAGCCGGAGGCCGTCAACACGCTGCCGCCGATCATCGACAGCACGATGCCGGTCTTACGCCGCCCGGTGCTGCGGGCGAGCAGGCTGAGGCCGTACGTCGCGAGCATCACGCCGTTGAGCAGCCCGTGAACCAGGCCGACGCGCTGCTCCGCTCCGCTGGTGTGGCGCCAGTCGTTCCACCCCGCGAGCGCGGCCGGTAGCGCCGACACGAGGCCGATCCCGACCAGCCCATCGGCCGCCTCCTCGTCCCCGGTCAGATCGAAGATCATCGACGAGGTCCAGGCACCCAGCGGGATCGTGACCAGCAGTGGATGGAGCGGGTGACCGATCGGTGTGCCACTGGCCAGGTCGGTGACCCGACGGTTGGCCAGTACCTTGTCGGCCGCTCCCGCCAGCACGTCGCTTGCCGAGTCCAGTTGTTCGGCGTGTTCGATCCGGCTGGCGACTCGATCCAGGAAGCGAGAAAGCATGCAGCAGATCCCATCATGAGGAGGACCGCAGGCCACGAGCGGGTCCACCAGCCGCCACCTCGGCGGGCCTACCAGCATCTGCACCGTTTCCGAGCATCTGCACCGCTTGCAGAGGGTGCAGATCGCACAACACTGTGCAGATCCGGATGCCAGTGCCGAAGCCGCAGACCCGAGGTCAGACCACAACGGCGAAGTCGCCGACGGCACCGGAGAGTCTCCGGTCATTGGTCCAGAACTGGCTACAGCCGCTTTCGATCGCCGCTCCCAGGTGAAGGGCATCCGCTGTCTTGAAGCCGAAACTGGCTCTTAGTTCGGCGGCGCGAACCGCGACCGTTACATCCAGTGGCACGGAGACAAACGTGTCGAGATACCTGTGATACAACGCGCGCAGCCGCGCATCGCCTGACTTGACTGGCCCCACGAGGCACTCCATGACGACAAGGGGAGAGATGGCGAACTCCTGATCACCGTTCTCTGCCATTCGCTGCCGGACGGCCAGGCCCGCCGACTCCGGTTGCTCAACGGCGTAGATGACAAGGCACGTGTCGAGATAGATCAATCCCAGCTTGCCCGTTCTTGAGCAAGGTACTCATCGATCTGGTTGCGAGTACGCCTGCTTTCCGGCGGCAGTGGGTTGTCATTCAGCCAGTTCAGAATGTCCGCGCCAGTACGGCCACGAATCGGAACGAGCCGAGCTACCGGCCGGCCGTGGCTGGCGATCACAACGTCCTCTCCGGACTGGACGTCCTTGATCAGCTGCGAGAGCCGATTGCGAGCTTCGTGCACGCTGACCTGGGCCATGTCAGACCTTCCGTAGGATAGCGCCATAAGTATAGCCATAACTAGTGCGCACCTACCAGCATCTGCACCCTTTCCGAGCATCTGCACCGCCTGCAGACAGTGCAGATCGAAGAAAACGGTGCAGATCCCGCCGACTAGACCCGGGCCAGCGAGATGCTCACCGACTGGTGGTCCCCGACTGTTGCGGTCGTCGCGGCGCCCGGTTGACCGTTCCCGACTGACAGCGAGGTGCTCAGCGTCTCGGACTTGATCAGCTCCGCGTGTGCCGCCACGGCCTCCAACACGTCCGCGTCGCCGGATACCGCCAGGGTGATCCGATCGCTCACCGCCAGACCGGCCTCCCGCCGGGCCTGCTGCACGGCGCGTACGACGTCGCGGGCAAGGCCCTCGGCCGCGAGATCGGGCGTAACCGCGGTGTCCAAGATCACGAAACCGCCGCCCGGCAGCATGGCGACCGCCCGCCGGTCGGCGGGGTCGGCGTCGGCCACGACGGTCTGCACCGTGTACTCGCCCTCCAGCAGCGTGATGCCCCCGGCGGTCACCGTGCCGTCCGCTTCCACCGACCACTCCCCCGCCTTGGCTCCGCGGATCGCCGTCTGCACGTCCCGGCCGAGCCGCGGCCCGGCTGCCCGCGCGTTGACCTGCAGCACCTGCCGCACCCCGAAGGCACCGGCGTCCGACCCTGCGAGGTCCGTCAGCACCAGATCCCGGACATTCAGCTCGTCGGCGATCAGCGCGGCGAACGGCTCCAGCGCCGCCGCGTCGTCGGCGACCACCGTCAGGCGTGCGAGCGGCAGGCGCACCCGCAGCCCCTCCGCCTTCCGCAGCGCCGAAGCGGTCGAGCACACGTCCCGCACCCGGTCCATGGTCGCGACCAGGTCAGCGTCCGTCTCGTACCGAACCGTCGGCCAGTCGGTCAGGTGCACCGACCGCTCTCCGGTCAGCCCCCGCCAGATCTCCTCAGCGGTCAGCGGCAGCAACGGCGCGACCGCCCGGCAGGTGGTCTCCAGCACCGTGTAAAGCGTGTCGAAGGCCGCCTGTGACCGCGGCGTGTCGCCGTCCCAGAACCTGTCCCGTGAGCGGCGGATGTACCAGTTGGACAGCACCTCGAGGAAGTTCCGCGTCGCGTCGCACGCTGCGGCGATGTTCAGCCCGTCGAACTCGCGGGTCATCGTGGCCACGAACTCATCGGTCTTCGCCAGGATGTAGCGGTCCAGCACGTCCTCGGAGCCGCGGTTGATCTTGGCCGAGTAGCCCGTTCCACCCTGGGCCACGTTGGCGTACAGGCTGAAGAAGTACCAGCTGTTCCACAGCGGGATCAGCACCTGGCGTACGCCGTCGCGGATGCCCTGCTCGGTGACGATCAGGTTGCCGCCCCGCAGGATGGGTGAGGACATCAGGAACCAGCGCATGGCGTCGGCGCCGTCCCGGTCGAACACCTCGTTGACGTCCGGGTAGTTCTTCAGCGACTTGCTCATCTTCTGCCCGTCGCTGCCGAGCACGATGCCGTGACTGATGCAGTTGCTGAACGCCGGGCGGTCGAACAGGGCCGTTGCCAGGATGTGCATGGTGTAGAACCAGCCGCGGGTCTGGCCGATGTACTCGACGATGAAGTCCCCGGGGTAGTGGTGCTCGAACCACTCGCGGTTCTCGAACGGGTAGTGCACCTGGGCGTACGGCATCGATCCCGAGTCGAACCACACGTCGAGGATGTCGGTGACCCGCCGCATGGTGGACTGGCCGCTCGGGTCGTCGGGATTGGGCCGGGTCAGCTCGTCGATGTACGGCCGGTGCAGGTCTGGCACGTCGACTCGGAAGTCACGCTCCAGCTCGGCGATCGAGCCGTAGACGTCGATCCGCGGGTATGCAGGATCGTCGGACTTCCAGATCGGGATCGGCGTCCCCCAGAAGCGGTTCCGGCTGATCGACCAGTCGCGGGCGTTGGACAGCCACTTGCCGAACTGACCGTGCTTGACATGCTCCGGCACCCAGGTGATCTCTTCGTTGAGCTCGCCCATCCGATCCCGGAACTTGGTCACCTCGACGAACCAGCTGGAGACCGCGCGGTAGATCAGCGGGTTCTTGCACCGCCAGCAGTGCGGATATGGGTGGTCATAGGTCTCGCGGCGGAGCAACACCGTGCTGGCCGTGACGGAACCGGAGGGGTTTCCCTCCGTGGTCGCCTTGAGGTCGTCGATGATCAGCAGGTTGGCGTCGAAGACGTGCACGCCCTCGTAGTCGAACACCTCGGCGGTGAACCGGCCGGCCGCGTCCACCGGCACCACCGCGACGATGCCCGCCGCGTCGGCAGCGAGCTTGTCCTCCTCGCCGAAGGCAGGCGCCTGGTGCACGATGCCGGTACCCTCGTCCGTCGTCACGTAGTCCGCGGCGAGCACTCGGTGGGCGTTGGTGTGGCCGAGGAAGTAGCTGAACGGTGGCACGTACGTCCGGCCCACCAGCTGGGCTCCGGTGAAGCGCTGCACGACGTGTGAGGCCGCGTCCTCCCCGAGCTCGCGGGCGTACGCAGCCAGCCGCCCTTCGGCCAGCAGGTAGCGCTCGCCGTCGCGCTCGACCACGACGTACTCGATCTCCGGATGAACGGCCACGGACAGGTTGCTCGGCAGGGTCCACGGCGTGGTGGTCCAGACCAGGAGCAGCTCACCGGACTCCAGCCGGAAGCCGACGGTGACGGCCGGGTCCTGCCGGTTCTGGTAGACCTCCTCGTCCATCCGCAGCTCATGCTGCGAGAGCGGTGTCTCGTCGCTCCAGCAGTACGGCAGCACACGCATGCCCTCGTAGACCAGGCCTTGGTCGTAGAGGGACTTGAAGGCCCACAGCGCGCTCTCCATGTAGTCC
>JBKPNA010000269.1:0-5838 GCA_046765695.1 Actinomycetota bacterium
CGCATCCTTGGGCCGGCCGAGATGGCTCCACACGGCCCGGCGCAGCACCTCTGCCATCCGCGCGTCGCCCTTGATCAGGGCCGCCGGGACCTCCTCGACGGCGCGGATCTGGACCCGATCGGCCCGGGTGACCAGCGAGACGATCGTTTCCTGGGTGGCGTCGATCTCGCCGAGGGCCGGCAGCACGTCGCCGATGTAGCTCAGGAAGCTGTCGTTGGGACCGATCACCAGCACCCCCGAACGGGCCAGCTGATCCCGGAACGCGTAGAGCAGGTACGCCGCCCGGTGCAGGCCGACCGCGGTCTTGCCGGTGCCAGGAGCGCCCTGCACACAGAGGGACTGGTCGAGGCCCGCGCGGACGATGATGTCCTGCTCGGGCTGGATGGTGGCGACGATGTCCCTCATCGGTCCGGTGCGCGGGCGCTCGATCTCCGACTCGAGGATGTCCGAGACGGCGGGAGGCTGGCTGCGGGTCAGGTCCTCGTCCTCGTACGCGGTCAACCGGCCGTGGGAGAACCCGAAGCGCCGGCGCAGCCGTACCCCCATCGGATCGCCTGGACGGGCGCGGTAGAACGGCAGCGACATGCCGGCCCGCCAGTCGATCACCAGCGGCTCACCGCCGGCCTCACCGGTGACGTGGCGACGGCCGATGTAGAGCGTCTCGTCCTGCTCTGCGCCGAGCCGGCTGTCGTAGTCGAGCCGGCCGAAGAACAGGGGCACGTCGGGGTCGTCCTGCAGGGCCTGCATCCGCCGGTAGAGAGTCTGCTTCAGATGCTCGGTGGAGACGTGGTCGCCGCCGATGGCGGTCAGTCCTGCGGTGTGCTCGCGCATCCGCCGCAGTGCCGCACGGGCCTCGGCGAGATGGTCGCGTTCATGGCTGATGATCTGGTCGGGAGCTTCGGGCACGCAAAGGCCTCCGATTTCGGAGCCGGGGTGAGGAGCGAGGCGCCACCTTACCGGGCCGTCGGCGGATCGTCCACGGGTTATTGGCAGGGGCCGCAAGCATGGATCGTATGGTGGACGCCGTGTCCTCCGCCGAGACAGAGCGCAGTTACATCCCCGTCGAGAACCCTGCGGAGCGTCCGCGTACGGTGCGGGAGACCGTGCGGGTGATCCTGATCGACCACGACCGCACACTGCTGTTCCAGGACAGCGACCCTGGCGTGCCGGACGTTCGCTGGTGGGTCACCCCCGGAGGAGGCGTGGACGCGGCCGAGACACCGACGCAGGCGGCGATCCGCGAAGTTGCCGAGGAGACCGGCTGTCGGCTGACCGAGGACGAGCTGCGCGGGCCGATCGCGACCCGCCATGTGGTGCACGGGTATTGCGACCAGGTGATCGAGCAGGACGAGTCGTTCTACCTCGCCATGGTTGCGCCGTTCGAGGTGGACACGTCGGCGCACACGGCCGATGAGCGGCTGACCCTGCAGCAGTACCGCTGGTGGTCACACGACGAACTTCGACACACCGACGAGTGGATCTGGCCGGATGAGCTGGTCGAGCTGTGGTCGCTGGCCGGCGATCCGGCCGCCTGGCCGATCGATCTCGGAACCCAAGAGGAGTCGACCGTCCCGGACGTGACCTGACGGCCGGCTTGGGTGGGTGTCGTTTCTCCGCACGAGGCTCCATGTGCAGACGGTCGGGGCGGGTTCCGGCGTCGTTTCTCCGCACAAGGCCTCATCTGGAGACGGTGGAAGCGCGGGGCCTCCGCCGTAGTCTCAGCCTGTGCATCCAGCGACGATCCTCCAGATCGTGGTCGTTCCGCTCGTCGTTATTGTGCTCGGCTACCTGCTGTTCCGCCTTCAAGGCCGACCGATCAGGAATCACCCGCTCAATAACCCGGTACCGGGAATCCAGACCGGCAGCGCAGCACAGATCGCCGACGCGGGCCCCATCGGATGGCCCAGCCTGTTGACTGCGCTGAGCACGGTACGGGTCGATCCCGGCAACGGTGATCGCGATCCTGGCCCGGAGAACTCGGTCGCCGAGATGCTCGGCCTTCAGGCGCCGACAGCCGCCAGCCGTTTCGAGCCCAACTTGATCTACGGCGTACGCCACGGCCGGCAGGTGTTCATCCGCATCGGGATCGACGAGACCTATCTCAGCGGCTTCACGACCCGGCACACGCGTCAGATCACCGTGCTGCGGGTGGACGTCCCGGCCTTCGAACTCGTTGGCGAGCACGGCGTGATACGCCCGGAGTCAGGGGCGGCCGAGGTACCGGCGGCGCTCCGCGCGGTCCTGCACCCACTACGTCCGTCGCCAGACGTCTGGGATGGTCTGCTGGTGGTCGGCGGCCCGGAAGGCATCGTCGCCAGCCGACCCGTACCCCATCGAGTGCGGGTCCAGTTCCAATGGCTGTACGACCTTTGGCTGGTCGAGCGGATCGCCGACGTACTGCATGCCCCTGCTCTGCCTCCAGCACGGCTCGATCGGTCGTATCTGATTCCGTATTGGCTCGGCCGAGCAGGATGATCCGGAGCCCGCCACCCCGCTGTGGGAGTGGCGGGCCCCGGAGATCAGATCAGGACTGCAGGACCTCGCTGGTCTTGCCCTTGTCGGCCAGGTCGACCAGGAACCTGTGGCAGCGGGCCGCGCGCTCCGAGTCCTCCTTCATGACCTGTTCGAAGAACTCGGCGACGTCGTCCAGCCCCGCGTTACGTGCGTCACGCACGTACTGGCCATAGTCGTGTCCGGCCTTCAGCGAGTGGTACTGCACACTGATCAGGTCGTAGCTGACATCGTCAAATCCGGTTTCACCGGTTGCCATACGGCACCTCCTAGCGTTGGGGAACGATACCGGGGACTTTCCCAGGTCGTTCCTACGCTAAACCCGGTTCTCAGTCGGCGGCGAGGGCGTCGGCGGCATCCATGATCCGGTAGCCGTACCCCTGCTCGGCCAGGAAGCGCTGCCGGTGGGCAGCGAACTCGGCGTCCACGGTGTCGCGGGCCACGACCGCGTAGAACCGCGCGGAGCGGCCGTCCTGCTTGGGCCGCAGCAGCCGGCCCAGCCGCTGTGCCTCCTCCTGCCGGGAGCCGAAGGCTCCCGAGACCTGGATCGCCACCTGGGCAGAGGGCAGGTCGATGGAGAAGTTGGCCACCTTGCTGACCACCAGCAGCTCGAGCTCACCGCTACGGAAGGCCTCGTAGAGCCGCTCCCGCCGGCGTACCGTCGTGTCGCCGCTGATCAGCGGCGCGTCGAGCCGGGCGGCCAGGTCCTGCAACTGATCAACGTACTGCCCGATCACCAGGGTGGGGCTGCCCCGGTGCTTGTTCACCAGGTCGAGCACCACCTCGGTCTTGGACTCAGCCGAGGCGGCCAGCCGGTAGCGTTCCTCCGGCTCCGCCACCGCGTACGCCATCCGCTCCGGCTCGGTCAAGGTGACCCGCACCTCGATGCAGTCCGCCGGCGCGATGTAGCCCTGCGCTTCAATGTCCTTCCACGGAGCGTCGTAGCGCTTCGGCCCGATCAGGGAGAACACGTCGCCCTCCCGGCCGTCCTCGCGGACCAGGGTGGCGGTCAAACCGAGCCGGCGCCGGGCCTGCAGGTCCGCGGTCATCCGGAAGACCGGGGCCGGCAGCAGGTGCACCTCGTCGTAGATGACCAGGCCCCAGTCCCGCGCGTCGAACAGCTCCAGGTGTGGGTAGCTACCGGCCCGCCGGGTGGTGATCACCTGGTAGGTCGCTATGGTTACCGGCCGGATCTGCTTCCTGGCTCCGGAGTACTCACCGATCTCGTCGGCGGTCAGCGTGGTACGCCGGATCAGCTCGTCCCGCCACTGCCTGGCCGCAACGGTGTTGGTCACCAGGATCAGGGTGGTGGCGCGCGCCCGGGCCATCGCGGCGGCACCAACGATGGTCTTGCCGGCGCCGCAGGGCAGCACGACGACGCCCGAGCCACCGTGCCAGAACGAGTCGGCGGCCTGGCCCTGGTACGGCCGGAGCGTCCAGTCGGTCTGGTCCAGGTCGATGGGATGGGCCTCGCCGTCGACGTACCCGGCGAGGTCCTCCGCCGGCCAGCCAAGCTTGAGCAGCACCTGCTTGAGGTGTCCGCGCTCGGAGGGATGGACCACGACAGTGTCGGAGTCGACCCTGGCGCCGACCAGCCCCTTGACCTTGCTGCTGCGCAGCACCTCGGTCAGCACCGGCCGGTCGTTGCTGACCAGCACCAGCCCGTGGGTCGGGTGCTTCTCGATGCGCAACCGGCCGTAGCGATCCATGGTCTCGGCGACGTCGACCAGCAGCGACGTGGGCACCGGGTAGCGGCTGTAGGTCAGCAGCGTGTCCACCACCTGCTCGGCGTCATGACCGGCGGCGCGGGCGTTCCACAGGCCGAGCGCTGTGAGCCGATAGGTGTGGATGTGCTCCGGGGCCCGTTCCAGCTCCGCGAACGGGGCGATGGCGATCCGGCACGCGTCGGCAGCCGGATGGTCGACTTCAAGCAGCAGCGTGCGGTCGGACTGGACGACCAGCGGCCCCGGACCCTCTGGTGGTACAGGGTTCACCGCGGGCTGGGATCCGCTATCGACTGGGTCGGACTGCCGGTGGCGTGCACCGTCGGCTCGGCACTGGGCGTAACGCTCGGAGCCTGCGTTGGGCTCGGAGGCGACGTCGGATCGGCAGGCGGAGTGGTCTGCGCAGGGGTCGAGCTGACGGTCGGCCCCGGGGACGGCCGGGTGACCAGCAGGGTGGCCCAGCTGGTGCTCTGGTTGCCCGCGGCATCGATTGCCTTGATCTGCACCACGTGCTGGCCGTCCTCGTCGTTGAACCAGTGCAGTTTCACCTGGGTCTCGACGGTGGTGGCGACCTCGTAGCCGTTCAGAATGATTCGATAGCCGATCACCCGCCGATTGTCGGTGGCGGCAGGCCAGGTCAGACCGAGTTCGTCAGGGGTGACCTCGGTTGCCGAGATCGTCCCGACGGCCGAGGGCGGCTCGTTGTCCGGTGAGTCTTGGGGGTCGTACGCCGTACGTCCGGTGACCGCAGGGCTGGGGGAGGACCGGCTGGGCTGCTCGGTGGGCTGCGGCTGTACCGCGGTGGCCTGGCTGACGCCCGGTGTGGCCGCGTCCGTAACGTCCGGTTGCGCCGCCTCTCCGGTTGCCCCGGCCTGCGGCGCCTTGACGGCCGGGCTGGCACTCGGCCGCGGTTGCGGCTCCTCGGCGACCTGCCTAACCGACACCGGTGGAGGTGGGCTCGCCATGCTGGGCACGAGGTAGAGACCGCCGACGCCGAGAGCGCAAACGCCGAAAACGATCATGTGCCTGATCGTCGTCGCGTCCACCGGGTCAGTCTAATGGCACGGCCCGACAGTTTTGTTGGGTGAAGTAGTGACCTCAAGGTAACGCTCTGGATAAGAAACTCAACTCGACGCGCCGTTCCGGCTGGACACTGGGATAACGGCCGAGATACGGGCCAGCGGGATGGTGATCACCTGGGCGCTCTCCCGGTCGACGCCCCGAACGGCCCCCGCGGCCAGATCGAGGGGTGCCAGCTCGCGCTCGACCGCCCGGCCGTCCGCCGTGACATAGCCGACCCGGACCGGCTGGGCCTGCCGCGTTGCCGACCTCAGTCGGTCCAGCGTCATCTCCGTCGTTGCCGCCCCGCGCCGTTCCTCGGCTACGCGGGAGGATCCGTCGGCCTTCAGCAGGGCCGCGGCAAGTTGCTCCACCGCCGCGGCGTCGAGCACGGCAGCAGGGCGACCGGCTGGGGTGGCCCTGAGACTGTCCGGCGGCCGCAGCGCTCTGCCCGTGGCGTCCTCGACGACCGGCGCGTAGCCGACGTCGCGAAGCAGGGCGACCAGCTCCGCTTCCTCGACGGCTGCGACCAGCACGGTTGGCG
>JBKPNA010000270.1:0-6638 GCA_046765695.1 Actinomycetota bacterium
GTGGCGCAGCGCTGCGACCGAGACGGCGACGACGAGCAGGATCGCCGCGAGCGCCCCGCTCACGAAGAGTAGGAAGCCGACGTCCTCGACAAGCCGTCGCGTGTTGGGGTCGAGTTGGAACGTGGATTCCATCGCTGCGAACGCCGTCGCCCGCGATACGGCGTTGCCGGCGAGGATCAGCACCGCGCAAGCGACTCCGCCCGCCCAGGCGAGTGCGGCGAGCGGAGCCGTCCCCTGTTCCGCTCTCGCGATGAGGTTCCGCAACCCACTGGCGAAAACGACGAAGGCTAACGCCGCGCCCGCGATGAGGAAGAAGGCGACAACCTCGTTAGTACGGTTGCCGCTATCTGCGTAGTAGTCGAGGATGTCTTGGTCGCTGTCTCCAACCTCGATGCCAAGCGAGAAGGCGGCCACATAGAAAATGACGAACACAAGCCCCGCCAGGGCTGCCCACCGTTCCCACCTGATTCTCATCACCTCCTTCTCCTCTCGGTCGTGTGCTCGGCCATTCCCATTAGACGCCCGAGGTGCACCTTTCGGATCAAAATCGGGACGGGCGTCGATGATCCCCCCGGATGACGCAGCAGAGGTTGAATAGTGGGCCGGGGAACCCAAGATGCCACCAAGGGGTCAGATTTCAGCTGCCGTTGACACAGGTCAGGCGGCAGATCTACCCGGGCCGGGGCGGCTTGATAACCAAGACCACGAAAGGGCGCCGGCGGCGGGCCGTGCCGATCATCGAGGCGCTGCGATCGACCCTCGAACGGCTGACGACTAACAAGAGGTCCGACGACCGGCTGATTGTGGGACCTCGCGGTGACACAAGGACCGAGTTCACGCACCAAGCCCGGGAACGCAGTTCGCCGCCGTCCGTCGACGACCGTCGAGACCGTACCGGATTGACGATCACTTGGACGATCACAGGCTCACTCAGCTTGGCATACATCCGTAGGCTCGCTCACGATGGGTCCCAAGCGAAGTTCAACGCTGGAATCACCTCCTGGCCTCTGCGCACCACACGGAGCCGGGAGACCCTAACAGCCGGCTCACACTGGGATCGGTTCTCGAAGTCGCCTAACGTCGCGCCGTGCTAGCGCAGGGGCTCGCAGCGTTCCCAGGCCTGGTCGGACTGCCGCAGGACACCGACACCGACCCACCCATATCCCAGGACGAGGGCAACGGACGTGGCAACCAGCGCGGCCTGGCTGCTGGCGAACCATGCGGCGAGGCTGCCGGCGGTCCCAGCGCCGAGCGCGACACATGCCCAGGCGGGGATGGCGCGGGCGCGATAGAGCCCGATCGCGAGCACGACGGTCCCGATCACCAGAGCCAGGGCGCCGAGGATGAACGGGAGGTTGGCGCCCATCGCGTCGTCGAGCCGACTGATCAGCGCGACCATCTGGGCGCGGTCAGCGCCTGGGGTGGCCATCTGCTGTTCGCCGAAGACCCAGAGCCTGGTGTCGGCGACCGCTGTGATGGCGCCGAGGAGGGCGAGTGCGCCGCCCACGTTCGCCCACGCCGGTGACCGTCGGTGGGCCAGGTGGACGAGGCCGAGCGTGGCGGGCACGAGCAGGAGGTAGGAGAGCAGGCCGAACAGGCCGAACAGGTACCAGCGGGTGGGCTGTTTGGCGATGATCTCCAGCGCTGCCGTCGGGTCACTCGCGGTGGTGGGGAGGACAACGAAGGCGGCCGTGAGCAGCGCTGGGGACAGGATCAGACTGATCGCGGCGGCTGTTCGGCGGATGCTCTCCCCGTTGGACAGATGGCGGGTGGGCGTCGCCGGGGCGGGGGCCGGCGTCGTTGGGGTGTGCATCGTGGGCCTCTCTTCGTGGATGGTCGGGATACGGCAGACGCTAGGCGGCGTCGTGGGTACGGTCGTCCCCGTACGGGGCGATCTTCGGTCAGGCTGCGGAGCGGGTGGTGCCTCATCCCGGCGGATGAGCTGGGCCGGTGGATCGGTTCCCGGGCGGACGCGGATGAGGACGGCCGGGGGTTAGGCTCCGCGATGTGAGGATGCGCCAGGCGCTGGTCTGGTTATGGATGACGATTGGCCGCCTCGCCGACTGGGCGGTTCCGGTCGCGCTCGCCGCGCTGGGCATTGCCGAGACCTGGGGTGACGCGGCGCCTGAGCGCGGCGCCAAGCTGGTGGAGACACTCGGTGCGCTGCTCGTCGCCGCTCCGCTGCTGTGGCGCCGGCGGGCGCCGTTGCCCGTGCTTGCCGCGGTGGCCGCCGGGTTCGTGCTCGTGTGGTCAATCGAACACCGCATCGGAGAGGTCTCCTTCGCCGCGCTCGTCGCGGTCCTGCTGGCGTTGTACTCGGTCGGCGCCCATGCCGAGCGTCGAGTCGGCCGGCCCGCCGCGGTCGCCGCGCTGGCGGTGTTCGCCGCCTTGCTGGCGGTGGATGCGGCAGTGGGCTATCTGCGCATGGCCGACGCCGCAGGCTCCTTCCTGTTCTTCCCGATCGCCTGGCTCCTCGGTGACCTGCTACGCGGTCGCCAGCTGCGGGTGGTCACGCTGGAGCAGCGCGCCGCCGACCTCGAGCGTGAACGAGACCAGCGGGCGAGGGTCGCCGTCGCGGAGGAGAGGGCGCGCATCGCGCGGGAGATGCATGACATCCTCGCGCACACCACCAGCGTGATCGTGCTGCACAGTGGCGCGGCACGGCAGGTCCTGCGCTCGGCCCCGGACACGGCTGAAGAGCTGCTGCTGTCCATCGAACGCACCGGCCGCGACGCCCTGGGTGAGCTTCGCCGCCTGCTCGGCCTGCTCCGCAGCGACGACGACCCGGCGGAACTGGCCCCGCAGCCCGGCCTGGCCCGCCTGGATTCCCTCGTCCGCGAGGTCACGGCGGCTGGCGTTCCGGTCGAGCTTCGCATCGAGGGGGAACCGGTGCCGCTCTCGCCCGGCCTGGACCTCGCCGCGTACCGGATCGCCCAGGAGGCGCTCACCAACGTCGTCAAACACGCCGGGTCGGCGCATGCGACCGTGATCGTCCGATACCGGGACCGCGACCTCGGATTGGTGATCTCCGATGACGGTGCCGGCTGCGGAACCCTGCCGGTCCACCCTGGCCAGGGACGCGGGCTGGTCGGGATGCGGGAACGTGCCGCGCTCTACGGCGGCTGCCTCACCGCGGGCCCGGCGCCAGGCGGCGGCTACCTCGTGCACGCGTGCCTCCCGCTCGACGCCGCCGGGTCATGACCGTCACCGTGCTGATCGCCGACGACCAGGCGCTCGTCCGCTACGGTCTCCGGCTGATCGTCGAGGCGCAACCGGACCTGACGGTGATCGGCGAGGCCGCCGACGGCGCGGAGGCGGTCAACCTCGCCCGCCGGCTGTGCCCCGACATCGTGCTGATGGACATCCGGATGCCCAACGTCGACGGTCTGGCAGCCACCCGCCGGATCGCGGACGACCCTACGCTCGCCACGACCCGGGTGCTGGTCCTGACCACGTTCGACCTCGACCGCTACGTCTACGACGCGCTGCGGGCCGGCGCGGGCGGCTTCCTGCTCAAGGACACCCCGCCAGAGCAACTCGTCGAAGGCATCCGCACGGTCGCCCGCGGCGACGCGCTGCTCGCCCCCTCGATCACCCGCCGCCTCATCGACCACTTCCTCCGCCTCGCCGGACCCGCGATCGAGCCCAGCGGCCTCGCCGAGCTCACCGCCCGCGAGCGTGAGGTCTTGATTCTTATCGCACACGGGCTGTCGAACACTGAAATCACCGATCGGCTCTATGTCAGCGAGGCCACCGTCAAGACGCACGTCGCCCATCTGTACCGCAAACTCGGCGTACGGGACCGAGCCCAAGCAGTCGTCGTGGCTCACGAGGCGGGCCTCATGAACCGATCCGCCGCCCCATACCGCCCCGATCGCGGTCGCGGGACATCCGCCACAAGCCCGCGGTCCGACCATCACCACGACCACACGCTCGATCTCCACGACCCTCAACCTGAGGCGTGACCCGCCCGGTCTTCCTTCGTCTGGCCACTCGGCTCTCGCCCACCGGTTCGCACGGCGCCTGCTAACGGTGCGGGACTGTCCGACCAACGGATGCTTCTATGTTGGGTCAAGGTGGGTGTTCTTGATCAGCTCCCGGTAGACGTCTCGTGCGATGTAGCGCTTCAGGCATCGCATGATGTCTTTCTTGCTGAGGCCTTGGGCGGTTCGTCGGGCGACGTAGGCACGGGTTCGGGGATCGCGTTGCATGCGGACCAAGCAGACAGCGTGGAGGGCAGCGTTGGCTTGCCGATCTCCGCCCCGGTTCAAGCGGAAGCGCTTGGTCTTGCCGCTGGAGGCCGGGATTGGGCTGACGCCGCAGAGCGCCGCGAAGGAGGACTCGCTCACCAGCCGGTCTGGATTGTCGCCAGCGGCGATTATGAGAGTTGCGGCGACATCACTGCCGACACCGAACTGGGCACGAAGGCTGGGGGCAGCCTGCCGGGTCAGCGGGTCAATCGCTGCTTCGAGAACGGTGATCTCGTCGGTTAGGTGCAGCCACCGTCGAGCCGCTGACCGCAGTGCCATCTTCGTCGCGTCAGCGGGATCGGCTGGGTCAGCGGGCCGGAGTCGAGCGCACTGGTTGGCGCGGTCGCGGATGCTGCCGTGTTCCAGCCGGCTGCGGAGGTCTGCGGGGGCGGTGACAAGCAGCGCGTGAAGCAGGTTCGCCGCCTGGGTTCGGGACTTGACCGCGCTGCGACGCGTCGCCCGGAGCACGCGCAACGACTCGGTGGTGGTGCGAGTCGCCTTCGGCGCGCCTAGGTCAGTGCCCGCCATGACACTCCGTGCGGCGAGTTCGGCATCGATAAGGTCAGACTTGCCCTTTTCGCGGCGGCTTCTCCGGTCGGGTCGGCTGACCTCGCGGACCTGGTGGCCGTGGCCGAGGAGCTGGCGGGTGAGCCCAGCGCCGTAGCTGCTGGTGCCTTCGATGCCCCAGGCTTTGACTGGCCGTGCCGGCTGCTCCATTCCCTGAGCCGGCGCAGCCCGGCCGGCGTGGTGGGGGCGCTGCAGGAGTCGAGCCGGCGACCGTGCTGGTCGAGGACGACCGCGACGTGAACGTCTTTGTGGGTGTCGACGCCGATGGTGACCGTCGGCGTGAGTTCGGCGACCGTGGTCTGTGTCATCGTGAGGAGAACCACCTTGTCCTATGAGATCGGATACGGGTGGCGCGTGCTGGCTGCAGGGGTCGACAGCACAGTGATGAGGGCCTCTTGCCCAGGCTTCTATCAGGTCAGGCTCTTGCAGTTGGCTCGCGCGTGCTGGCCTCGACGGGGTCGATGGATCCGTTTCAAGACAGCCATCGAAGACAGCGTCGGTGTAACTGCGAGTCAGGCCCAGTCGAGGGTGATCTCATTCTCACTGTGTAAGTGGCCCCGCGATCGGGGCGGTAAGTGAACCCATTCTTGGCGGATCTCATCGAGTAGACAGGCCGATTGCGTCGGCTGGGTCCGGGTCTAATGAAGAGGGAAGGGCGACATGCTACAGCTTCGAGCCATCGCATCACAGAGACGCTGGAGCCTGCGCCCGATATGCCCGCGCCGCCTCGACGGTCTCTGCGTCAGACTGTCGGGCTCGGTAGCCGCGCCGACGCAGCCGCTCTCCCGCCGAAGGCGCCTCTTGATCAACACCCATGATCTGAAGATCTGGGAGCCTGAGGACACTGCTCGGTTCCTGGAGCATGTTTCCGGCGACCGCCTATCAGTCTTGTACGAGCTAGCCGCCTACGGTGGGCTACGGCGCGGCGAGCTGTGCGGCTTGCGATGGTGTGACCTGGAGGCGGACGGCGCCGGCATCGAGGTCCGGCAGACCATCGTCGAGCTGACGCGGGGCCAAGCCCAACCGAGGGATCTGATCTGTCCGACCTGTGGGCGCGAGCATGTGGGTCGGCTTTTCAAGCGGCCCAAGTCGCGAGTCGGCCGTCGTTGGGTTCCGTTGGCACCACCAGCACAGCTGGCGCTCAAGGCCCATCGGGACGCACAAGCCGACGAGCGTGCCATGTTTGGGATCGACTATCGCGACCACGATTTGATCTTCTGCAATCTCGACGGCGATCCTCTGCGGCCCGACGTCCTGTCCCGCGAGTTCAAGTCGCACTCTCAAGCCTGCGGACTCCCACTGATTCGGCTGCACGACATGAGGCACGGAGCGTGTTCTCTGATGCTGTCGGGCGGCGTACCCATCGAGGTCGTGCAGATGATCTTGGGGCACTCCTCCCCTGCGGTTACCCGGAAGGTGTACGCCCACCTCATGAGAAGAGCCACCGCCGAGCAGTTCGCGGCCGGCACACAACGCCTTACTGACCAACGGCGTGACCAGTCGGTGACCAATCGAGCCGAATCTGATGGTTCAGCCGAGACGACAGTAGACGCCTCAGGCGAATCACGCCTGGTCAAGGACAGGTGATGACTGCGCCCCGGGTAGGACTCGAACCTACGACCGACAGATTAGAAGGCTGCTGCTCTATCCACTGAGCTACCGGGGCCGGCGCTGCACACAGACTGCACGGGGTCGCTGGCGCAGTTTATCCCGCCAGCGCCTCCCCGTACCGTGCTCATGTGGCGACAGCCGGGAGTGGACGACCGATACCGACACCGAGTCGGCTGCGGGACATTGCCGTGCCCGCGTACGGCCCGACCC
>JBKPNA010000271.1:0-3517 GCA_046765695.1 Actinomycetota bacterium
GCGTCCGCCAGCTGGCTCGAAGTTTCGGGATCGGCGAGATCGATTCCTTGTGAGGAGATTGCCCGGTCGGCCGGGGTCCGGGCAAGCACGCCATATAGCAGCGCGGCGGCGGCACCAGCGAGGAGTTCGGCGAGGACGTAAACGGGAAGCTGGCCCCACTTCACCTGTCCGCCGGCAATCTGCTGTACGAGCATCGGCCCGAAGGTGCGGGCCGGGTTGATTGAAGCACCTGTTGCGGGAGCCACCGGAATGATGGCCGCGAAGACGACCAGGCCGATCGCGAGGCCTGCAAAACCGGCAGCTGCCTTGCGGTGGATCACGCCGAAGATGACGAACACGAGGATGAAAGTGCCGACGAACTCGGCGGTGAACGCCTGGGGCCAGCTGATGGAGCTGTATGAGGCGACTCCGAGGCCCACATCGCTGGCCTTCTTTCCCAAGACGCCGATGATCGCTGCCGCACCGAGGACCGCACCGGCCACCTGCGCCAGGACATACCCGGGCACCTGCCGCCAGGGGAACTTGCCCGACACAGCCAACCCGAGCGTCACCGCAGGGTTGATGTGGTTGCCGCCGATGTGACCCAAGGCGTACACCGTCGCTACCACGACCGTGGCGAACGCCAATGAGATCATGCCTAGATCAGCCATCGTGAACGGCGCATCGCCATTCACGATGAGGGTGGCCGGGACCGACCCCACCCCAATGAAGACCAGAAACGCGGTCCCGATCAACTCAGCGGCCAACCGCTGCGCCAGCGAGCTCTCATCCAGCATGGCCCTACCTCCTTGAATCTTGGTATGATGAAAATCATTCGATAATGTCGAATGTGATTCGGAGCATACACACATGGTTCACTATGACGCAAGACACATCTGGATACTTTTCGGAGAGAACCGAAGCCGAGCAAGGAGGGATGCGTGATCCAGTCGATCGACCGCGCGATCCGGGTGCTTTTCGCGTTGCAGGGTGCTCGGCGCCTGACCCTCTCTGAGCTCGCCGGCCGTCTCGAACTGCCGCCCTCGACTGTTCACGGCATCGTCCGCACCCTGGTCGCCCAAGGCATGGTCGTGCAAGAACACGGTTTCGGCCGCTACCAGCTGGGCCCGGCGGTGTTGCGGCTCGGCAGTGTCTACCTCGACACGCTCGAGCTGCGATCCAAGGCCATCCCCTGGGCCGAAGACCTCGCCCGCCGCACTGGTTGCTCCGTGCGTACCGGCGTGCTGCTCCTCGACGACGTAGTGATCATCCATCACGAACCCAGACCTGACGGCAGCCGACAGATGCCCGAGGTGGGCATCGTCATCCCAGCCCACGCAAGCGCTCTGGGGAAAGCAATCCTCGCTTTCGATGACGAGGCCGCATCGCGGATGCTCGGTGCGTCGTCCCTGCGGAGCATGACCGGTGAGACCGTCACGTCCCCCATGGCCCTCAAGGAGCAGCTCGTTGAGATCGGCTCCACGGGGCTCGCTCGAGAGCAGGACGAGGCGGTCCTTGGTGAATGCGGGATCGGCGGGCCGGTCTTCGACGCGTCCGGTGCGCCAGTGGGAGCCATCGGGTTAGTAGTGCCCTCCACGAACTGGCCAGTCGACCCAGCGACCAGCGACGCCCTGCGCGAGGCCGCACGCGCTATCTCAAGAGAACTCGGCGCGACGTCCTGGCCGCCGGCCCGCAGCTAAGCCAACGTCATCGCATGCATGATGCTCGGCTTCCACGGCGGCCGCTGTTCGTAGCCACTAGACGATTATTGAGCCTCCGCGCAAAGGACGCATCGCGCACCATGGACAAATTGTGGTTTGGCACGCCGTCACGTGTCGCGGGACGCGACGCTGCAGCACTGATCGGAGGTCGTGACCACGCCGTGCGCGTCACCATTGTCACCCAAGGTCCGGATCGACACACGTCCGGTAGATCGTTCCGGGGAGGAGACATTCACACCCCGACCAATCGCACCTCAATCCGGAGCGGCCAACTGACCAGCCAGGTGTAGAGCACCCGCGCGGTCGCGCGCCTGAGCCTACACCGCGACGGCGTCTAAGCCTTGCCGGATGGCGACGCACGTCTTTCAGCCGTCGACGGCTCGGCGCTAGGTTGACACGCGTCGATGGCACCGTTCTGACCAGGGGGTATGGATGTCTCTCACTCTGCCTGCGCCTCGACCCCTTGACTCGGTGTCCGTCCCGGTTCTGCGGTGGGGGGTGATCGGCACGGGCATCGCCGGTGAGTTCGTCGGTGCGATCCATGCTCATACGGCGCAGCGTGCGGTCGCCGTTGCTGCCCGCGATCGCGCCAAGACTGAAGCGTTCGCTGCCGAGCACTCGATCACGAGGGTGCACCAGAACCCGACGGCCCTGATCGAGGACGCGGACGTGGACGTCGTGTATGTGGCGACACCGCACCCGCTGCACCACGATCTGGCGCTGGAGGCGATCGCGGCGGGCAAGCACGTCCTGATCGAGAAGCCGATCGCCATGTCGGCCGTTGAGGCACGGGCGATCACCGACGCCGGGCGGGCCGCGGGAGTGCTGGTGATGGAGGCGATGTGGACGCGGTATCTGCCGCAGGCCGACATCATCCGTCAGGTGCTGGCTGCCGACGTGCTGGGCGAGGTCCGGCTTGTCCGGGCCGACTTCGGATTCGTGATGCCGTTCGACCCGACCCACCGGCTGTGGGATCCCCAGCTCGGTGGGGGAGCGCTGCTCGACGCCGGCGTCTACCCGATCTCGTTCGCGTCCTCGGTGGTGGGCGCACCGACTTCGATGACCGCTGTCGGCTCGGTCAGTGCGACGGGTGTCGACGAGCGGGCCGATCTCCTGATCAGCACCGCCAGGGGAGCCACCGCCGTTGCCTCGACCTCGCTGGTGACGTCGCTTCCCGTCACTGCGTCGATCTTCGGGTCAGCCGGCCGGCTGGACGTTCTGAGCCCCTTCTTCGGCCCGTCGGGGGTCACGCTCACGACAGGAGCGCTCTTGGCCGAGGAGTCGACCACCTGGCGGGACGACACCTTCGCGACGCTGCATGAGGGTCTGGGCTATCAGGCCAGCTACTTCGCCTGCTACGTCGCGGAGGGCCGGGTCGAGTCGCCCCTGCATGATCACCGCGAGACCGTGGCGGTGATGGCGACCATCGACGAAGCGCGCCGACAGATCGCAGCCGCCGCGGCCTCGATCCGGGCCTGACTGCCATCCACAAGTTCCGGCGCAGTTAGGTGCCCGCCAAGGCGTCGACCCATCCAGTGTGGTGGGTCAATCTGAGGGCGGAAGGACATACGTAACCGCGGCCCGGTTCGTTGAGCCGTCGTGACATCAATCGTGATGCGAACTTGCGTCGACTCGACGTTCTGGTTGCGTCCCAAGGGGAAACCGAGCGACTCCTGTCGCCTGGAGATGTCTCCTCTACGTGAGGAGTTGAACCCGAGCTGGGGTTAAGCCGCGGTTGATTCGGGTCGTGGATGGGCCGCCCGGAGGGCCGACGAACGCACCTGCGAACAGGGCCGCAGCAACGGCCAGGACGGTAT
>JBKPNA010000272.1:0-6167 GCA_046765695.1 Actinomycetota bacterium
TGCCCGCACCGAACCTCGACGACCGGCGGTTCCAGCAGCTCGTCGACGACGCGAAGCGCCTGGTGCAGCAGCGCTGCCCGGAGTGGACCGACCACAACGTCTCCGACCCGGGGGTAACCCTGATCGAGGCCTTCGCGCAAATGGTCGACCAGCTCATCTACCGGCTGAACCGCGTGCCGGACCTGCACTACATCAAGTTCCTGGAGCTGATCGGGGTAGAGCTGCGGCCACCGGCGGCGGCACGCGGGACGGTCACCTTCTGGCTGTCGGCGCCCCAGCCGCAACCGGTTCTGGTCCGCGCCGAGACCGAGGTGGCCACGCCGCGTACCGACATCCACGAACCCATCGTCTTCGGCACCACCCGGGACCTGCGGATCGTGCCGTGCAGCTACGCCCACCTGGCGACCCAGGCGGTCGGCGCGGCGCCGGCGGACATGACCGCCGCACTGTCCATGGTTCCGGCGGACACCACAGATTTTGCAAAGGGCATCCGCTGCTTCCCCAGCAAGCCGAAACCGGCCGTCGGCGACGCGCTGCTGATCGGGCTGTCCAACGCCGTACCGTCCTGCGCGGTCACCCTGCGGGTAAGGTGCCCCGTCGCCGGGCACGGCATCGACCCGCGCCGGCCACCAAGGGTGTGGGAGGCCTGGACAGAGAACGGCTGGGCCGAGTGCGAGATCGACAAGGACGAAACCGGGGGTCTGAACAAGCCCGGCGACATCGTGTTGCACGTGCCCGAGGGCCACCAGGTCTCGATCATCGCCAAGAACCGTGGTGGCTGGTTGCGCTGCCGGGTGGTCGAGACAACTGACGACCAGCCCGGCTACTCCGATTCACCCACCCTGCAGGCTGTCACGGCGTTCACCATCGGCGGCACAGCACCGACCAGCAACGCCGAGGTGGTGCGCAGTGAGGTGATCGGCCGTTCGGACGGCACACCCGGCCAGCGATTCCCCTTGCAGCGCCGGCCGGTGCTGCTCGCCGAGTCACCGGCACAGTTGACGGTGCTCGATGGGGCCGAGGAGCAGACCTGGGTGGAGGTGGCGAGCTTCGCCGAGTCGGGTCGCGATGATCGGCACTTCCGCCTGGACAAGTACGCCGGTGAGGTGCAGTTCGCTCCCGCGGTGCGGTCCGCCGACGGAAGCGTCGTCAACTTCGGCGCCGTGCCGACCGCCGGCACGGTGCTGCGGCTCGAGATGTACCGGACCGGCGGCGGCCGGGCGGGCAACGTCGCACGGGGTGAGATCCGGGTGCTTAAGACCAGCGTCCCGTACGTCACTCGGGTGGAGAACCGGACGCCGGCTATCGGCGGCGCCGAAGCAGAGACCCTCAGCGACGCCAAGGCCCGCGGGCCGATGCTGCTGCGCTCCCGCGGCCGCGCCGTCACGGCGGAGGACTTCGAGCAACTGGCCCAAGAGGTTGCGCCGGATGCCGCCCGGGTGCACTGCGTCGCCGAGGACGGGCAGACGGCCGGCGTACGCATCCTGGTCGTCCCCCATCTGGCCAGCGACGAGGTCGGACGCATCCGCTTCGAGGACCTCGAACCACCCGCGGCCACCCTGGAGCGGATCAGCAACAGCCTCGACGAGCGGCGGCTGGTCGGCACCCGGCTGCTTGTGCAGCGTCCGGAGTATGTCTGGCTCACCGCGATCGTCAGCCTCAGCGCCCGCCGCCGGTACGAGCCGTCGGAGGTCCGCACCGAGGTGCTGCGGGCGCTCTACTCGCTGTTCCACCCGCTGTACGGCGGCCCGGACGGCACCGGCTGGCCGCTGGGGCGCTCGGTGCAGTCACACGAGGTGCACGCCGCGCTGGCCCGGATCGCCGGGGTGGACATGTCCCGCGAGGTCAGCGTGGCGCTGTTCCCGGCGGAGTCCG
Source organism: Actinomycetota bacterium (assembly GCA_046765695.1). Lineage (GTDB taxonomy): Bacteria > Actinomycetota > Actinomycetes > Propionibacteriales > Propionibacteriaceae > Microlunatus. Next base: position 1,876 of record JBKPNA010000272.1, read on the forward strand.
GAAGCGGGCGGGCAGGCGCGGAGGTGCACCGGCTCGACCTTCCCGCCCACGCACTGGTCTATTCCTACGACCACCAGGTGCGGGTGAGCCGATGAGGGGAGCCATCCTGGGCCTGCCCAGCCCGCTGCCACTCGCCGAGACCCTGCCGGGCCTGCTCCGCAGCGACCGGTTCGCCGAGAACCTCTGCGCCAGCCTGGACGAGGTTCTGGCACCCGTACTGCTGACTCTCGACGGGTTCCCCGCCTACCTGGACCTCGGCACCGCACCGGAGGACATGGTGGAATGGCTGGCCCAGTGGCTCGGGATAACCGTCGACCCGAACGCCGCGCTGGCGCGGCAACGCACGTTGCTGCGGTCGGCGGGCGAGCTGCATGCACGCCGCGGCACCCGGCGTGGTATCGAGATGGCCGTCGAGGCCGAGCTCGGCGTACCGATCGAGGTGGTGGAGACGGGGGCCTCGACTTGGTCGAACGAGCCTGGGGGCAAGTTGCCCGGTGTGCCGGTGCCGGCCATCGAGGTGATTGCCCGGCCCCAGGCAGGCCAGGCCGTGGACACCGAGCGATTGGACGCCCTAGTCAGCGCGATGAAGCCGGCGCACGTCCAGCACCGGGTCAGGGTGGCGGCTGAGTAGCCACGGACTCCCGTTGGTGCGCTGATCCAGGTTTCAGCCCGACGAGACCTGGATCTGTGCACCACTCGCCGAGGTCGTCGCTACAGCCCGGGCGCGATCAGGTCGGCGACCACCCGGGCATGCTCGCGGCGGGTCATCTCGGCAGCGCTGTGGTCGCCCAGCTGCTCGTGCAGCTCGGCGAGCAGGGTCCACGACGGATCATGGAACGGGTCCAGCTGCAGCGACCGCTGCGCCGCGCGGAGGGCGGTGTCGAAGTCGGCGAACTCGTACGCCAGGCGTGCGGCCTCGGCTCCCACCAGGGCTGCGGCGACCCGTAGTCTCTCCCGCTCGTGGACCACCCACTCCGCCGGGCCGACCTCGGGCAGCAGCTCCCCCGCGTACAGGTCCAGAGCGTCGAGCCGGCAGCGCAGCGCCTGCCGCATCCGACCGGACGCATCCTCCCGGCTCGCCTGCCGGACCAGTCGTTGAAACTCACCGAACTCGTCAACACATCCCGGCAGCTGCAGGGCGTACGCGCTCGCCTCCCGCCGGATGGAGTCCTCCGGAAGACCGGCGGCCACCAGGCACTGGCGGACGCTCGACGCGGCCACCTGCAGGCTACGGATTCCGGCATTCAGCGTGGCGTCGGGCCACAGGTCATCGACCAGTCGTTCCCGATGCACCGCCCGGCCGTATTCCATGGCCAGACGCATCAGCAACGATCTGGCCCGCGGCCGCAGCGCCCGCCAGTCAACCGGCACCCCGGCGACGCTGAGCCGGAACTCACCCAGGCAGGTCAGCCGGACGCCCGTCGTCGCGGTAACCGTGGCGGGCGCTCCTGGCGGAGCCGGAGTCAGCAATCGGCCGGCGCCGGCCGCGCCCAGCCGCTCCGCACGCCGGCTCAGCTGGGCGATCTCTTCCGGCGCAACCGTCGTTCCACTGCGCAGCTCACTGTCCACGGCCAGGGCCTTCGCCCACACTTCGAGCACCGGGGCGTGCAGCCCGACGGCAAGATCGGCCGCCTGGCGCAGCAGCCGTGCCGCGGTCGCATCCTCGCCGACCCGGGCATACGCAAACCCGACCACCCCGGCGAGCAGGCACTGCGCCCACCGGTCGCCGTGGCGCTCGCAGTCGGCGACCAGGTCCGCGCAGGTGGCCATCCGCCAGGGCGTCGGATCAGACATGAGCAGTCGGGCCGCTTGCAGGCCACGCGCGACCCGGGACAGCCACGACAGGCCCTCGGCGTCAGCAGACAGCACGACCTCTTCCAGCTGGCCCGCAGCGGAGCCGTTCGGCTCACCCAGCCGCGCCAGCTGCACGGCCAGCCAGAGCGTGAGCCGTTCCCACGGGGGCAGCCCCGGCTTCCCCAGCGCGCCCTGGAACGTGGCCAACGCGGCGGCCGGCCGCCCGCTCAGCAGCCGGTTCACCCCGCGGGCCAGGCTCTCCCCGGCGTCAGGATCCCCGACCGCGAGCAGCGAGTGCCGCAGCGTCCGCGCCAGGCGGAGACCTCGGTCGGTACTCGGCTGCCGGCCGGGTTCCACGACTGCGTCAGGCATCCAGACCGTGGCAATGGACCGCTCGTCAGCCCACCGGGCTCGGAAGTCCGGATCGTCCATCAGCCCCTCGGCCTGCCGGAACGCGGTCACGGCCTCCGCAATCATCCCGTCCCGCCACAGCCGCCGTGCGCTGGCGACCAGCAGGCCGGGGTCGTCGGCCAGCGCGCCCGACAAGCTCATCGAGGTCCACAGTCGGTCGTCCTCGGCGGGCAGGGAGGACACCGTGTGCTGGAGCAGCCGGCCGACGGCACCCCAGTCCTCAGCCCGCGCGTGGGCGCGTACGGCGGCTGCAGTGCGCCCGGCCTGCTCGAGCAGCTGGGCGCTCCGGGAGTACAGGGCCCGGGCCGCCGCTCCGCCCAGCTCATCGGCCAGCACGACCTCCAGATACGCCTGCAGCACCTGGTGTAGCGGTAGGTGACGCCGCCGTCCATGCTGGTAGTGAAGAACTGCAGCCGCTCCAGCTCGTCGAGGACCAGTGCGCTGCCGGTCGTGCCGAGCAGCTCGTCGCACAGCTCGCCGGTCAGCACGCTGAGAGTGCAGGTGCGCAACAGAAAACGCCGGCGTTCGACCGGCAGGCCCTCCAGCACGTTGCGCGCCAGGTAGGAGCGGATCAGCCGGGACCGGCCGCTCAGCTCCTCCACCGCCCGTTCCCGCTCCGACCGGCTCATCGCCTGGGTGGCCAGGTGGAACAGCTGCAGGCCGGCGGCCCAGCCGCCCGTACGCCGGGTCAGCGCGGCGGCCGCCTCGGGAGACAGCGGCCGGTCGTAGACCACCCGGAAGAGCTCCTCGACTTCCCAGGAGCGGAACCGCAGATCCTCCGCGTCAAACTGGTAGAGCTCTCCCGACACCAGGAGTCGGCTGGTGTTCAGCGCCGGTGGCCGGCGGCTCCCGAGCAGAATGCGCACGCCCCGCGGGCGAAGCGACACGAACCGCTCCAGGGCGCGCTCCGCCCGGCTGCCGGCGATCTCGTGCAGGTCGTCCACCACGAGGTGTCCGGAGAGATTCTCGATGCTCTCCAGGGCGACCACCAGCGCGTCGACACTGCCCGCCTCAGCCAACTCGGCCAGTCCGGGTTCGGCCACGGCCATGCTCAGCGCCTGGCCCAGATGGCGGACCAAGGCAGGCTCGTCGTCATCCTCCGGGCCCGCCCGGTACCAGGCCGATCGGCCTCCGGCCGCCGCCGCGACCCGGCTCAACAGTGTGGTCTTCCCGGAGCCCGGAGGTCCCAGGACCAGTCCCAGGGACGGTCCGTCGACGTCCAGCATCCGGCGCTCCAAGCGGTCTCGAACAAGTCCGCGAGCGTCCGGCCGCCGGACCTTCTCCAGGAAGACAACACTCATCGGCAGCTCTTCAGGCCGGGGTCTCCAGGTTATTGCCTGCTGTGCCCTTTGTCATGACACAAATGTGAGAGCAACAGACGGCCCGATTGATACCGCCTTTGTGATCGGGATGCAAACCTCTCCGGACGGCGGCGACTTCGGCCTATCCGACCGGTCCGTACCCGGCCGGACCCTATCCGACCGGCCAGTACCAGCCCGGGCCCTATCCACCGGACGCCAACTAGCGAAAGTCCCGGGACCGGTGCCGGGACGGCAGGATGCCGCTGGCCTGCGGGTAGACCGTGCTGAGCGGCTGCAGCCGCTCGGCGACCAGGTTGGTCACCCCGTCCTGGTACTCGACCCGGCCGCGGATGATCATGCCGGAGGCGTTGCGGCCGACCCGGCCGAACCGGCGCCACAGCTCGGCGGAACAGACGACGTTCAGCATGCCGGTCTCGTCCTCCAGGTTGAGGAAGGTGATCCCCGCCGCGGTGCCTGGTCGCTGCCGGTGGGTGACCAGACCGGCAACCCGAACCCGGCGCTCGGCGTACCCCTCCCCCAGCTCGGCGATTGGCACGATGTCGTTGGCGTCCAGGACCGGCCGCAGGTGCTGCACCGGGTGGTCGTCGGGTGAGATCGTGGTCGCCCAGAGGTCGGCCAGGGTGAGCTCGACCGGGCTCATCCCGGGCAAGGTAGGCGGTGCGGCGTCGATGGCCGAGCCGGGCAGGGTGCTGTCAGTGTCGGCGTACCCGGCGTTCCAGAGCGCCTGGCGCCGGGACAGTCCGAAGCCGTCGAACGCTCCCGCAG
>JBKPNA010000273.1:0-3927 GCA_046765695.1 Actinomycetota bacterium
GCCCTGACCCGAGGCGGCGCCGATAGGCCGTCGTCTTGCGTCGATACCTGGGTGGCCCTACAACGACCAGTTCGGCCATTCGACGGAATGGCAGCGACCCCGTGGACTGCGTCTCTCTCGGCCGTCCGAAGGGTGCCGAGGAGATCCGGGGGGAACGTGCCTATTGGTTCTCACTCTGCCGCTCCAGCGCGTTGACACTGTGATGAAGGTCACAATAAACTGCTGCTCGGAAAACGTTTTCACACCAGAGTTGAGGGGAATGGACCATGGCCGTTAGCCGCAGGCAGTTTCTTCTCGGTGCCGGGGGGCTGGCAGCGGCAGCCACTACCGGCGGACTCGCCGCATGTGCGCCTGGCAGCGGCGGTGGTGGCGGCGCCGGCGGTGGTGGCGGCGGTGGGGGTCAGACCAACCTGGCGCTGGCCTGGTGGGGCAACCCGACCCGCAACCAGAACACCCAGAAGATGATCGATACGTACACGAAGGCCAACCCCAACGTGAAGATCGAGCCGCAGCCTGGGGAGGGCGCCAACTACTGGGACAAGCTGGCAACCCAGACCGCCGGCGGCCAGGCCCCCGACATCATCCAGATGGACATGAACTACATCTCCGAGTACGGCAGTCGGGGCGCGCTGCTGGACCTGGGCAAGGTGGATGTGTCGAAGTTCGTCGAGGGCACCGTCGACTCGGGCAAGATCAACGGCAAGCTGGTCGGAATCAATGCTGGCATCAACACCGCGCTTTTCTTCGCCAGTCCCAAGATCTTCGAGAAGGCCAAGATGGATCTGCCCGACGATAAGACCTGGACCTGGGACCAGCTGATAGAGGTCGGCGCGGAGGTCGCCTCCAAAGCCGACGTACCGTTCGGCGTGGCCGCGCTGATCAATTCAGACGCAATGTTCGGGACGTTCGTGCGCCAGCATGGCAAGGAGCTCTTCACCGAAAAGGGGCTCGGGTTCGAGGCAGCCGAGGCGCAAGCCTGGTACGACTTCCTGCTCAAGGGCGTGAAAGCCAAGGCTTTCGGATCGCCCGAGCAGATCAGCGAGGAGGTTTCGAAGCCGCTGGACCAGAGTGCGATCGTGGTCGGCAGAGCCGCAATCCAGTTCTACAACTCCAATCAGCTGGAGGCGGTCACCAATGCGGCCGGGGGCGAGCTGATGGAGATGCTGCGCGGCCCGAGCATGACCGGGAAGGCGACCGACCGGAAGACCTGGTACAAGGCGAGCATGCTGTGGTCGGCGTCGGCCAAGACCAAGAACGCCGACGCCGTAGTCGCCTGGATCAATTGGTATGCCAACTCTCCCGAGGCAGGCAACATCGAGAAGGCTGAGCGGGGGATTCCGCCGAACTCTGAAATGCAGGAGGCGGTGAAGCCCAACTTGTCTGCTGCGCAGAAGAAGGTCCTGCAGTACATCACCGACATCAAGCCGGAGGTGGCCAACACCCCGATCGCCCCACCCCCCGGCGGCGGCACGATAGCCGAAAAGTTGCAACGTCACGGCACGGATGTCCTATTCGGGCGGGCGAGCAGTGCTGACGCAGCTCAGAAGTTCGTGGAGGAGCTCAAGGCTGAGCTGCGGGTGTAGAGAAGCGGAAGCCGCAGTCAGAAGTGAGAGAAGCTGACGCCGTCGGATTCATAGTGTCGGGATCAACTCCAGTTGGTGAAAGCTCCACCGATGGCGACTTTTCGACCCCTCGCGGGCGCTCGCGCCGGGGAAAAGTCGTCACCGGTGGAGTTTTCACCACCGAGCAGGGGTCAGAAAAGGTCGCGGTAACCGAGCCGGACCAGGTTCTCCCGTGACGTGGCCAGGCAGTCGAAGGGGCTGCGGCCGTACTGGTCATCCTGCTCGATCAGCAGGTACTTGGCATCGCTCGACAGGGCTTGGTCGATGATGGCCTTGAAGTCGAGAGTGCCCTCCCCCACCTCGGCGAACTGCACGATCCCGGCGAAGGCAGCCATGAAGGCCGAATAGTCACCCTCCTGGAGTGCCTCGAAGGCCCGGGCCGGCAGCTGACCGATCCGGTAGTCCTTCAGGTGCACCAGGTCCACCAGACCGGCATAGTCCCAAAGAACCTTCACCGGGTCCTTTTCCGCGGTGAATCCAGTGCACATCCAGTTCGAACCTCGACAACGGGGCTGTCTAGGACTGAATGACCCGGGCCTGGCTGCGAACTGCGTCGACGAGCTCGCCGTCGTTCCCGAGCCCCGGCTCCAAGACGTTCAGCACTGCGGGAATGGCAGTGTCCAGTTCGACGCCATTCGCTGCCGCCTGAGCCGCAGTGGCACCTGGATCCTTGACCGGCGCGCCGAGGCCGCGCAGGTGCAGCACCCATGCGGCGAGTGTGGTGGCGCAGCCGAGCGGAACTCGTCTCGCTGCTCGCTCGGCGCGCACCGTGGGAAGCGTCCGTACGGGCAGCTTGGCTGATCCGTCCGCGGCGATCCGGGCGAGCTGATCCTGTGCCCGCGGGTTCGAGAAGCGGGTCAGCAGTGCCTGCCGATACTTCGTGGTGTCGTCGGCCGGCAGCGACAGGTGGCGGCTCGCCTCGTCCCAGAATGTCTCCACCCATGATCGGCAGGCGTCGTCGGAGATCGCATCGTCGATCGTCTGATGCCCGCGGATGCTTCCGGCGTACGCCAGCATGGAGTGCGATCCGTTGAGGAGCCACAGTTTTCGTTGCTCGAATGGTCTGACGTCGTCGACCACGGTGGCACCCGACTCCTCCCAGCGCGGTCGACCGGCGGGGAAGCCACCCGATATCACCCATTCGCTGAAAGGCTCAGTAGCTACTGGATAGGCGTCGACATAGCCGCAGGCCCGCTCGACCAGCGTCCGGTCGTCATCGGTGGTCCCGGGGGTGATCCGGTCCACCATCGAGGTGGCGAAGTCGATGTTGGTCGCGATCCAGCCCGGCAGAGAGTCATCGACCAACCCGGCGAGGTCGCCCACGACCGTTTCTGTCACTTCGCCGTTCTCCGGCAGGTTGTCGCAGGACAAGATCGTCAGCTCCGCGGCTCCCGCGGAACGCCGGGCAAGCAACCCGGCCACCAGCCTGGCCGGGAGGGAGCTGACCGGACTGCGGGGATCCGCTCGGAGCGTTCCGACATCGCGTTGCACCACGTCCCGATCGACGTCCAGGTGGCCATCCGGCCCGCGCAGGTAGCCGGCCTCGGTCACCGTGATCGTCACCATGGCGACCTCGGGGCGGCTCAGGTAGTCGAGATAGGCCTCGTGTTCGGCAGCAGCATGGACAGCGGACAGGGCGCCGACCAACTCGAAGGCGTCGCCCTCCGGGCTGCGGGTGATCAGCGTGTAGAGCCCGTCCTGCGGGCGGAGCGCTTCGGCCATGTCAGCCCGCCGGCCTGTGAACCCGGCAATTCCCCATTGATCGGCATCCGGCGCATGCGCCGTGTACCACGCCTCGTGCGCCCGGTGGAAGTTGCCGATTCCCAGATGCACGATCCGCACCGGAGCGGCGGCTGGAGTATCGGGCAGCGAACGGGATAGTCGTGGGATGTCGCTCACAGTTTGAAGGCCCTTCGCGGATTGGTGACGACGAGATCAGAAATCGCCTCGGCTGCCTCGTCCTCGCTGAGCCGATGCTCGGCAACCAGTTGGGCGAGGAATCCGGCGTCGAGGCGCCGGGACATGTCGTGCCGGGCTGGAATGGAGCAGAAGGCGCGGGTGTCGTCGATGAAACCCGATGTCTTACCGATCCCGGCGGATTCGGTGATCGCAGCACGGAAACGGCGGATCGCCTCCGGCGCATCGATGAACCACCACGGAACGCCCGCGAAGACCGACGGGTAGAAACCCGCAAGGGGTCCGATCTCCCGGGAGAAGACCGTTTCGTCGATGGTGAAGATGATCAGGTGGAAGTTGGCATGGGTGCCGTACTTGATCAGGATCGGCCGCAGGGCCTGGGTGAACT